>JBEKJX010000300.1:0-3686 GCA_050011015.1 Smithella sp. | reverse complement strand
TTTGTTCTGCAATTACAAATACTCCTTTTGCCATTTTTCAATCCTCCGCTTTTAAATTAAATAACTTTAGCTTCTTCCCTGAGACATCGGGCCAATTCAGCCGCCTTCTGCGCCGCATCATCACCGCAGATAATTTTTCCTGCCGCTCTGGCGGGAGGCGGAACAACTTTGGCTACTTTGACTTTCACGTCTGAAGCAATTCCCAAAGCTGCCGCGGTTTTCACATCCACTGGTTTTTTCTTGGCTTTCATAATGCCGGGAAGCGACGCGTAGCGGGGTTCATTAAGACCTTTTTGCGCCGTTACCACGCAGGGTAAGCTTGTTTCTATTAAGAGCTGTGCTCCTTCAATCGGCCGAATTACTTTCACGGAAGATCCGGCAAAATCCAATTTGGTGACCAGAGTCAACTGGGGAATTCCCAAAAGTTCAGCCAACATCGCTCCTACCTGACCTGAATCATCGTCAATGGCGCGCTGTCCGCAGAAGATAATGTCATGGGGCAGGCCTTTAATAGCAGCGGCCAGAGCTGATGCCGTAACAAAAGCATCGGCATTATCCAGAGCGGGATCGCTTATATGAATGCCTTTGTCCGCACCCATGGCCAAAGCCGTTCTGATTGTTTCCATTGCTCTTGCCGGTCCCACGGAGACTATCGTCACATCTCCGCCGTTTTTTTCTTTCAGCCGCAGAGCCTCTTCCACGCCGAATTCGTCATAAGGATTCATGACCCATTTAATCTGGCCGTCTTCGATCCCTGATCCGTCAGCTTTAACTTTTATTTGGGCTTCCGTATCCGGTACTTGTTTTACGCATGCGATAATATTCACTTTGTCCAACCTCCTTCTTCTGCGTGTGATTCTTTCGGAAAAAGCACGCATTTTTATTTTTTCTCTATATGTTTTATAAAAAAGTCCGATTCCCTTCACCTGAAGAGAACCGGACTTTGATTTTACAGTCTGTTTTTGACGATATCGTCAACCACAGAGGGATCTGCCAGCGTGCTGGTGTCACCCAAGTTGCCAATGTCATTGGCGGCAACTTTCTTCAAAATTCTTCTCATGATCTTGCCGCTGCGTGTTTTGGGAAGACCGTCCGCCCATTGAATCTTATCCGGTGTCGCGATAGGTCCGATAATCGTGCGGACATGAGCGATAAGTTCTTTCTTCAAAGCATCGGTTTTCTCAACGCCTGTCTTCAGTGTAACATAAGCGTAAATGCCCTGACCTTTGATGTCATGCGGCATGCCGACAACCGCGGCTTCCGCAACTGCCTTGTGCGCGACCAGAGCGCTTTCAACTTCGGCGGTACCCATGCGGTGACCGGAAACATTGATAACATCATCAATACGGCCGGTAATCTGATAATAGCCGTCCTTATCGCGGCGGCAACCGTCACCCGTTACATAGTAGCCGGGGAACTGCTCAAAGTAGGTTTCCTGGAATCTCTTGGGATCGCCAAAAACGCCTCTCATAATTCCAGGCCATGGCACCTTGATGCAAAGAGCGCCACTGGCTTCGGTGTCGGTGAATTCTTTTCCTTCATCATCCACCAGCACCGGCTGTACGCCGAAGAACGGCAGAGTGGCCATACCGGGTTTGATATCAATCGCGCCGGGTAGCGGAGTAATCAAAATTCCGCCTGTTTCAGTCTGCCACCAGGTATCCACGATGGGGCATTCGCCGCGGCCGATAACGTTATAATACCAGTTCCAGGCTTCGGGGTTGATCGGCTCGCCGACAGTTCCCAGGGTCTGCAGGCTGGAGATGTCGCATTTCTTCACAAAATCGTCGCCTTCTTTTGCAATAGCGCGGATGGCTGTGGGAGCGGTATAGAAAATGTTGACCTTGTATTTTTCCACTACCTGCCAGAAACGGCTGTAGGTCGGATAGTTGGGAACGCCTTCAAACATAACGGAAGTTGCGCCGTTGCAAAGAGGCCCGTAAAGAATGTAGGTGTGACCCGTGACCCAGCCCAGGTCGGCTGTGCACCAGTAAATGTCGCCGTCATGATAATCGAAAATTATCTTTTGAGTGTAAGAGCCGTAAACCAGATAACCGCCTGTGGTGTGCATAACACCTTTGGGCTGTCCGGTGGAACCTGAGGTATAAAGGATGAACAGTGGATCTTCGGCATCCATCCATTCCGGTTCGCACTTGGCATCAACTTTCGCCATTTCATCATCCCACCACTTGTCGCGGCCGGCGGTCATTTCACACTTGATCTTATCACCAACTCGCTTGACAACAATAACGGCCTTTACAGTCGGGCATGATTTTAATGCTTCGTCAGCTATTGTTTTTGCGGGAACGGCTTTGTTGCCGCGGAAAGTTCCGTCGCAAACAACCAGCACTTTAGCTTCGCCGTTGACAATTCTGTCACGGAGAGCATCCGCGCTGAATCCGCCGAAAACGATACAATGAACTGCGCCGATACGTGAACAAGCAAGCGATGCAATCGCCAGTTCGGGAACCATCGGCATATAAAGACAAACACGGTCGCCCTTCTTCACACCCTGTGCCTTCAGAACATTGGCGAACTTGCAAACTTCTTCGTGCAGCATTTTATAGGTCAATCCTTTTTCTTCGCCCGGCTCGTTGCCTTCCCACTGAATCGCGACCTGATTGCCGCGTTTCTCGAGGTGCCTGTCGAGGCAGTTGTAAGAAACATTTAGTTTGCCACCTTCAAAGAATTTAACGTAGATAGGACCTTTTTTAATGTCAAAGTTATAATCCATAACCTTGTCCCATTTTTTGAACCATGTTACCTGCTGTTCCGCTATTTCAGCCCAGAATTTCTCCGGTTCTTCAACTGAACGCTTCCAGAGTTTGTCGTAAGCCGCTCTTCCACTTACCCAGGCTTTTTTCTTCGCCGCTTCCGGAATCGGATATATATCCTTTAATTGAACTTTTGCATCCGCCATGATAATTTATTCCTCCCTAATTTTTTTATGATTTAAACGTTTTTATTACGCCTTGATCCCGATAAAACAAATTCCCTAACTGCTTATAATACATATAATTTTGAATAGAGGTCATAACTTGACCGCAAGTCATATCTGCCTTGCGTTTCCCCTACCTTAAGATTACCCTGATGTCAAGAAATATTTAAAAATCTTATGCGTCTATTTTCCTGTCCTGACCGGAAAGCTCTAAATTATCTGATTTTGCGTTACCGACACTAAACACGGCAAATATGTTTTTGGTTAAATATCATATATTTACGAATTTATTTTATTTCTACTTTCTACGTTTGAAAGTATCTTTGAGCAGCGATTACTTTAGTAAGCTTTATTTAGTTACTATCTGGTTACTTAATCATATAAATTTACCTTGACAAAACCTTTTATCCGGTGTTACTTTTAACCCGGCGTATTTTGACCCGTGGTTTACATAAATTGCTGTAAATCAAAAATACGCTTAGAAGTGATAGAGGTCGCTTTTAAAAAATACCCGTTTTTTAAAAGCGGAAATTATTGACTCTCTTTTATCAAGGAGGAAAGAATGAAGAGATTTTGGTTAGTTTTGTTGTCACTGGGGCTGGTCATGGCCTTCAGTGTGTCAGCCTTCGCGGTTGACGTTAAAGTTGGCGCCGAATATTATGTCGGCGGATTGTATTTAAATAAAATCGCAGTAGATGATGGTTTTCAGAATTGGGCAGGGGAAACTGGATCACACAATCCCAGCACA
>JBEKJX010000299.1:0-3691 GCA_050011015.1 Smithella sp. | reverse complement strand
TCCGGCCAATCTTTTTTAAAAATTTCCTTATAACCGGGAAACTTCAATTCTTTGTAACAAAGGATGACAGCTTTACGCTCATCTATTAATTTTGCCTGTTTGGAAATATCATCCATCCAAGGGAAATGCACCGGCGCAATCTGTATGCGAGGCAGGTCATTTATTGATAGAGCTACTACATCAGATGTATAATTAATAATGTAACATGAATTTTTATAAGGTGCGATGGCATCAAATACTTCCTGATAAAAATCATTGTATTCTTTGGTTAAAATTTTACCTTTCAACATTCCGATAGTTTTATTGGTCACCCCGGTATGCAATAAAACATCCATTCTCCAGGGATAGTAAGCTGATGATGTTTTGGTAAAAAAAAGACTGAACGACAAAAATAAAAATATCAGAATACTCAAAAATACCACGAGATATTTTAATGATTTTCCGGACCGTATGGAAAAATCATAATAGACAAGCGCACACAACCCGACGCCTAAAGATGCGCCATTAACCAATCGAATTGTTTCATAAACGTGTATAGAATTTAAATATCCAAAAATAGTGACGAGACACACTGCCATTATATCATAACGGGCATACTTGGACTTTTCAGTGTTACCTGATAATTTTCTAATACCCTCGCGAATAATTATAAACAGGCTGACTCCTAATATTAACGTGAAAAGTTTACCCCGGAAATCAGAAGCGTAACCTGGCACAATTTGCAATATAGAGCCCAGAAAGCCAAGCCAAGTATAAATATCGCTGGGTCTTCCCATTATATTGATCAACATCTTATTCTGATAAAAGAAATCATCCAAAGCAGAATTCATGGCAAGATATATGAAAAAAATAAGTGACGGAACAATGAAACCGCAACTCACCATTGTGATTTTTTTTATGACGCTTTTTCTTGCGCTTTTAATAGTAAAAAATTCCCAGCAAAGCATAATTACGAATGGTGGAATAATTGCTATAACCGAAGAATATCGCGAAAGCACCGACATGCTTAGAAAAAAACCGGCCAGCAGACCATTTAAATGATGATCCGAATATCGAAGAAAAAAAAGCAGAGCCAGCAGTTGAAAAGTATAAGCAAAGTAATTAGCAGCAGGATAGATAATGTAAGGATGAATCAGAAAAATCAACAGCACTGAAGCGAAGGCAAGGCTCTTTTTCAGAAATCTGAGAAAAACAAGATAAGAAAGAAATAACGTCAGGGAATAAAATAGCCCTGTAATAATTCCCACGCTCATTAATCTTTCGCCAAACAGAATTAACGCGACACTCTGAATCCATGAATAAACATATCCATAGAAAATAATTGTTTCGGAATGCGGGATCGCCCCTCTTTTTAAATCTAAAGCGACAATATAAGCCCAACCCCAGTGAAGATTATCATTATTAACAATGGATTCAATCATGCTACAGCCAAAGCTCGCCGCGCAGATAAGTATTGCTGACAGATCAAACACCTTGTCTCCGCTGAAAAAGCGATAGACTTTTTGCAGGTATTCTGACCGGGATGATTTTTCAGATGATAATTCCGGCAAACCCATAAATATCTTTATTAATCCTTTTAAAAAATCTTTTAATGCAGCCAGCAACGTTATTGTTTCTTTTTGGCAAAGCGCATCTATTAGGGCTTGACAAAAGGCCTTATTTTGTGAGTGCTTGGCGATACACTTTGGAGATTTAATTATTTAGTTTTTTGAAAACTAATGCAACATCTTTTTCTGAAATATTTTTGAAATCAGGAATTGCATTAAATATTCGTTTAAGTATAATGTCATCCTAATGTTAGCTGACGGAGGCTGAAGTAAAATTCAAAATACAATATCCGATAAAATTAAATATTCATTGTTATTGTTATCAGAACGCTATAATTATAACCATTGGATATATGATAATATTCAACATTTTATAGGATGTAACATTCTGGAAGTAGGCGCCGGAATCGGGAATATTACCGATTTCATTATTTTCAGGGAAAACTTGACTGTTATTGACATTAATCAATATTATGTAAATTATTTAAATGCCAAATATTCATTCCGCAATAAATCAAATTTCAGCGCTCTGGATGTAGATATTCAGGATATTAAATCATCCCCTCTTGCGGAGAAAACATTTGACACGATTATTTGCCTGAATATTCTTGAACATTTAAAAAGTGACAGGGCTGCCGTTGAAAACATGAGTTCTCTTTTAGAGCCGGGAGGTAAGCTGATAATTCTTGTCCCCGCTTTAAAAACGCTTTACGGTTCAATGGATATTTCTTTCGAACATTACCGCCGCTATAATAAAAAAGAATTAAAATTGCTTATTCAGGGACATGATCTGGATATAGTCAAATTTTACTATATGAATTTTCTGGGTTTATTTGGTTGGTTTTTCAATGGACGGTTATTAAAGAAAAAAGGGCTGCCGAAAAATCAGACAAAATTATTCGACACATTGGTGCCTTTTCTAGGACTTGCCGAAAAAGTAATTAAACCTCCGTTAGGACAGTCTCTCATTCTTATTGCTCAAAAAAAAGCAAATTAAAATAGAAAATTAAATTTGAGTTTATACAACAAAACTATGAAATTTATTTTTATTAATCCGCCGCGCGAAATCAAAAGCAACAATATATGGAACATCATCAATTCTGAAAACCCTCCTTTGGGGCTGTCCCTGCTTGCGGCAATATGGGAGGAGCAGGGGCATACTTCGCAAATAATAGATGCAGCAGCTTTGCGGTTGAGCATCCCGGAAATTATTGCCGGAATCAATCCCGCCACAGATTTCGTTGGCATTACAGCGACTACTCCAGAAATCTCAAGCGCCTCAGTTATTGCTCAGAAAGTGCGTGAAGAATTTCCCCATATAAAAATAATAATGGGCGGCGTACATCCCACGGTATTTCATGAAGAACTTGTCCGGAATAATATTTGTGATATGGTTGTTAGAAATGAAGGCGAAATTCCGATTACGGAATTGGCCAAAGGCACGCCCTTAAATCTCATTCCCAATCTTACCTGGCGGAATTCACAAAACGAAGTCATAATAAATCCTGATTCCGCAAAACATGTGGATTTGGATAGATTACCTTTTCCCGTCTATGACAAACTGCCGATGCATTTGTATCATTCCGCCTTGGGCGCGGCCAAACAGGAACCGTCTATCGGAATGATGACTTCCAGAGGCTGTCCCGGAAAATGCACATTTTGTTTTTCGGCAATGTTTGGCTCACAAATAAGATTTATGTCGCCGGTTCGAATAATTCAGCACATTGAATATCTGCAAAAAAAATACGGCATCAGGGAAATATCTTTCTATGATGACACCTTTTCCGCCGATAAACAACGAGTCGCCGAATTGTGCCATTTAATTCTAGCTAAGAAAATTAGGCTTAGCTGGTCATGTTTTGCCCGGGTGGATACCGTGAAACCGGATTTGCTGCTATTAATGAAAAAAGCCGGATGCCATCAAATAATGTATGGCTTCGAAACCACAAATGAAAACATTTTGAAGAATATTAACAAAAAAACCCATTTAGAGCAATTTCATAAAGCTCTGATCTGGACCAGGGCGGCAAAAATCAATATCCGTGGAGCCTTTATGCTGGGCAATCCCGGAGAAACATCTGCCAGCATGGAAGAAACCATTGATTACGCTAAAAATGCCGGAATTCAATTAGCTGTTTTTAATA
>JBEKJX010000298.1:0-3702 GCA_050011015.1 Smithella sp. | reverse complement strand
TTTTTCCGTGTAATAGACATAAAGGCACAAAGTCAGCATCCAGAAAAAGGCGCTCAGAACATCTTTGCGTTCAGATATCCAGGCAACCGATTCCACATGCAGCGGGTGAAGCGCGAAAAATGAAGCGACAAAGGCGCTTTTCCATATTGCCCCTGTCATGCGGTTAAAAAGCCAGAACAGCAGCAGGGCGCTTAGTATATGCAGGATAAGGTTGGTTAGATGATAACCGCCGGCGTTCAGGCCATGGAGCTGAAAATCGAACATGAAAGACAGCCAGACAAGAGGGTGCCATAAGTCAGCGTATCTTGTAGTGAACGCCCATAGAAATCCGTTTATGATTCCAGGCTGGACATGACTGTACTGGGTGACATAACCCGGATCATCGAGATTAATTAAGTCATATTGATTTGCCTGCCAAAAAACAGCAAGCGTAGCTAATATTAAAACGATATATATGATCTGTATCTGTCGTTGGGAACTAATATTTGTTTTATTAAACATAGTCGGTCTCATTCTCTTCAATCACGCAAGTCAAATTCCTGATAAAAATGTACCCGGAGATCTATATCATATTAAGATTTAAGTTTTAAGTAATTAAGTAATTAAGTTCCATGACGCGATGAAAAAATATTGACTTTCATCGGCAGTGGGAACATAACATTCCTGAATTCGATAGCGAACGCATTCCTGTAGTGTGCTACAGAATAAGTGAGCGCATACAGGATTATATAGTTCATTAAGAATCTTCACAACTTAAAGAAAGGAAACAGATAATTCATGAGTGTATTGTATTTAATGATTGGTAGTTTATGTGTATTTGCCCTTGCTTATCGTTATTATGCCGCATTCATCGCCACAAAGGTTCTGATGCTTGACGACAGGAACATCGCGCCCTCTGTCTCCTGCAATGACGGCCAGAATTACGTCCCCACCAACAAGTGGGTTGTTTTCGGACATCATTTCGCGGCAATTGCAGGCGCAGGTCCGCTGATCGGGCCGGTTCTGGCCGCGCAATACGGATGGGGCCCCGGATTTTTCTGGATACTGCTTGGATCCGTTTTTGGCGGCTGCGTCCACGATATGATCATCCTTTTTGCCTCTTACCGCCATAAGGGACAGTCTTTGTCCGTCATCGCCGAAAAAGATGTCAGCAAAATCACCGGAGGCGTAACGGCTGTCGTGATTCTGTTCATCATTATAGTCGCCCTGGCCGGCCTTGCCGTTGCCGTTGTCAACTCCCTTTTCCAGAACCCCTGGGGATTTTTTTCAATAGCCATGACCATTCCCATCGCCATGATTATCGGCGTTTACATGTTCAAGATCAGGCCGGGCGCCATTCTTTCCGGTTCTATCGCGGGAATCATTCTGGTATGTTCGGCGGTTTTTCTGGGCCCGTACGTTGCCGAATCGAGCCTCGCCTCGTGGTTTACCCTCTCCAAGAATCAGATGTCTGTACTTTTACCGCTCTACGGCTTCTGTGCCGCCGCTATTCCTGTCTGGCTGCTTCTGGCTCCGCGGGATTATCTCAGCACTTTTATGAAGATCGGTGTTGTCGCTGCTCTTGCTGTCGGCCTCTTTTTCGTTAACCCCATTATCAAGATGCCCTTTACAACTGTCTATACAGCCGGAGGCGGTCCCATAATCCCCGGTCCGTGGTGGCCTTATGTATTTATTACCATTGCCTGCGGCGCCATTTCCGGATTCCATGCCCTGATCGGTTCCGGCACGACGCCGAAAATGATCGAACATGAAACGGAAATAAAAGTAATCGGTTTCGGCGCGATGCTTACGGAGGCCTTCGTGGCCTTAATGGCGCTTCTGGCCGCCGTAACGCTGGTTCCGCAGGATTATTTTGCCATCAATACCTCCGCCGCGGTGTTTGCTAAACTCAATATGAATGTTGTCGATCTTCCGGTCCTCAACCAGCTTGTAGGCCTCGACGTCGCCCACCGTCCCGGCGGCGCCATCTCGCTTGCCGTGGGTATGGCGCACGTTTTTGCCAGCATCAGCGAGGGACTTCGTCACACCATGAAATACTGGTTCCAGTTTATCATCATGTTTGAAGCCCTGTTCATTCTGACCACCATCGATGCGGGCACCCGTGTGGCGCGGTACATTCTTCAGGATATTCTCGGTTATGTGTATAAACCGATGGGAAAGAAGGACTGGATACCGGGTGTCATCCTGACCAGCGCCATGGTCTCTTTTGCCTGGGGCTATATGCTATTTACAGGCGACATTTCTTCCATCTGGCCCCTGTTCGGCGCCACCAACCAGACCTTGTCCGGCCTGGCGCTGGCCATCGGCACGACTGTTATATTGAGAATCGGGCAAAAGAAAATATACGCGCTGATTACTTTCATCCCCTGTGTGCTGATTACCGTAACGACGTTTGCCGCCGGTATCATGAATATCCGGACGTATCTGTCCAAAGGCCAGATGCTGAATGTCTGGCTCAGTGTCGCGATTATTGTTCTGGTGGTTATCATTATCGCGGATAATGTCCGGGTGTGGTTTAAGCTCCTCGGGACGGACAAGCCGACAGGCCTCAACGACGGGCGGGATGAGGTCTTCTGCCCGGTTATTCCCGTAGACGCGCCTCCTGACGCAAGGCCATGACATCGACAGCCGCTTCGCGATGGGTGTAATGGCAGGAGGGAAAGGGAAGAATAACCCCGAAACAGTGAATCAACCGCCAGTATTAAGAAGTGGAGCGCTTCAACATAAATTGGGTATGACCTGAATGATTCTATTTCTCTGCTTGAACCACCGTCAGTACGCCACTGGTAACAGTATATGTTGCTTGAGATGTACTCAAAGCCCAGTTTGTAGCGCCGGTACATGTAATAACGAAATTACTTTCGTTAGTCCAGGAAGTAACTACAGTAGTTACACCTGGAGAAGCTGAATACCCGCCATCTGGTAAATCTGCAGTTCCTACTATGACACCGGTATGATCAGTATTATACGCTAAAGCGGCAGTGTATGCATTTTTACAATCACTGTTGACGGATGTGACATAGCCTCTTTTTCGATACTGTGTGAACTCCGGTATGGCGATAGCCGCCAAAATACCAATGATCGCGATAACGATCATTAACTCAATCAATGTAAAACCTTTATGACCTTCTTTTTTATTGAAAATATTTAACATAATACCCCCCTATTATGTATATTGTTTGCGTTTGGTTTGCTATTAATTATTATAATTTTTATTCCATCTTGCTTTGTCCAGTTACCTTTGAAGATTCTTTATATAGTCTTAAAATTTACTTTGCAATCTACATTATAGCAATCTGCGTGCCAGATAAAACAACCATTTTTATCGTAATATAATTTTATTTTATCCTGTAAAATCAACGATGTTTATTTAAGAAAGCATATCAAAGCTTATTAATAAACGAACAAGTGGTGATTTTCACCAAAATTATGTAAATTGCACCGGTTTATCCGCAATCTTACGGAACAATATAATAATTGATTATGTTTGCAGATATAACGAGAAATTGATTTTTAGCATTACTTAAGTTTTGTAATCGCCTGAAGCGATACCTGGATTTATTAGAAAAAGCTTTGTGGCTAAGCGAAAAGGATATTTGGTCAACAGGCCGTTTTGGACTCGATTGATTTTTAGCATTTTATTTTTCATGAAGCGTGAAATAAAAAGTCGCGCCCCGGCCGGGCTCTCCTTCCGCCCGGACC
>JBEKJX010000297.1:0-3753 GCA_050011015.1 Smithella sp. | reverse complement strand
TGCTCAAAGGACAGGCTCAGGATGAAGGTTTATTCATGCCGGATACCATTCCCGTCCTTTCCATAAAAGAAATTCAGAAACTGAAAGGCAGGCCTTATCGGGATACGGCATTGCTTGTCGCAAAAGCATTTCTTGCCGATGAATTCCCACAGGAAATTCTTAAAAAAATAGTTAAAGACTCTTATAATTATCCCGTTCCTCTGGAAGAGGTAAAACCAAAAGCCTATGTGATGCGTCTGGATCAGGGGCCGACTGCATCATTTAAAGATTTTGCCGCACGCATGATGGCAAGATTGATGAGTAATTGCCGTCCGCGGGGAGAAAGGCTCAATATCCTTGTCGCCACATCCGGTGATACAGGCAGCGCCGTGGGCGATGCTTTCAAGGGCGTGGCGGGCATTGACGTTACTATTCTTTATCCGGCAACAGAAGTAAGCCCCCGCCAAAAAAAACAGCTCGACACAATCGGCGGCAATGTGCAGGCGCTTTGTGTGCAGGGCAAATTTGATGATTGCCAGAATTTGGTCAAGAAGGCGTTTTCCGATTCTCAACTGGTCAAATTTAATTTGACTTCAGCCAACTCCATTAACTTCGGCCGGATTCTTCCGCAGATCATTTATTATATTTACGCTTATGCCCAGCTTGCCGGACATGAAGAGCCGGTAATCTTTTCCGTACCTTCGGGAAATTTCGGCGATGCTCTGGGCTGCGAATACGCGCGACGGATGGGTCTGCCGGTGGACAAACTTGTCATGCCCACCAATGAAAATGATGAATTCCCAATTTTTCTGGCGACAGGAAAATATAAAAAGGTTTCTCCTTCCCGGGCGTGCATTTCCAACGCGATGAATGTCGGGCATCCAAGTAATTTAGCGCGCTTCTTTGAATTATACGGAGGCACTGTTGACCGCGTGGGACAAGTTCACTGCTATCCCGATCTGGAGGAAATGCGGCGGAATATTTTCTCGATAAGCGTCACGGACGAGCAAACCAGAGAAACTATTAAGAGTATTTATAATCGCTACCACATCGTTTTGGAACAGCATGGAGCCGTAGGCTGGGCGGGACTGGAGGCGTATTTTAAAAAAGCTCCGGATTTAAAACTGGCCATCTGTCTGGAAACCGCCCATCCGGCAAAATTTCCGGAAGAAATTCAAAAGCTTTTGGGATTGACCATTCCTCTGCCTGAGAGCTTGAAAAATATTGATCAAAGAGATGGCGAAGCCGTTTCCATCACAAGCGATTACGATGATTTTAAAAATTATCTGCAGAAAAATTTAAAGGTTAAAGAATAGCAGCGCCCCCGTCTTTGCTAGAAAGTAAAACGACCGAAGCAATCTCTTATATAAAGCCGGTTTGGATTTACCGACAATGGATATGATCGGCGTAGTCATGTTTTATGAATCTCCCCGTCGCAAGCGACGGGAAATTGGACCCGAAGAGATTAAAATATCATTTGCTTCACAAATTAATTAACGGGTTGCCATGGCAACGATTTTCTGATCAAAATAATTACAGGACATGCCTGCATCCACCACGATCCCGGTGGCATTAATCCCGCTGGAAACAGGTGAGAGTAAAAATATCACGGCGTTGGCGACTTCGTCAGTTTTCAGAGCCGCCTTTCTAAGGGTCAATTGTTCGGCAAAAAGATAATTATCAACATACCCCGGAATGCCCGCGGAAGCCGACGTTTTCAGCGGCCCGGCACAAACAGCGTTCACCCTGATTTTAGATATTTCCGACAATGATTTTGCTAAAAACGCCACTGTGGCATCAAGGGCGGCCTTGACAGGCCCCATATAACCGTAAGCGGTCGCGCGGGTGTTGCTGATGGAAATGGTGACAATGGAAGCATTTTCCTCGAAACAATTCTTTAAGGCATTGGCCATCGTTACCAGAGAAAAACAGGATATATTTGTCGCCTGCAGGAAATCGCCAACATTGGTCTCGTGAAACGGCTTAATCCCCTCACTGTAATTGGCAAAAGCTATGGAATGCACAAAACCGGAAAGTCTGATATTATTGTTGCGAAAGAATTCTCCCAATTGACTGATACTCTCACTATTTTCAGCGTCACATATTAAAACAGCGCAGTCGGGGAAAAGCTTATTCGCCTTAATCCGATTCTCCTCATTTTGAACGGAAAAAATTACATGAGCGCCATTATCTATCAGACCTTTGGCGACAAAGAAGGCAACGCTTTTTTTATTGGCGACTCCGGCAACTAAATATGATTTTTCTGAAACTCGCAGAAAGTCCATATCAACTCCTTAGATATCTGTCGGCAGCTGCGCTGCCTGAAATATGGTTTTTAAAATTAATTTGTCACCCACCCAAATCGTTCCGCTCATATAATAAGCGTTGGCGATTTTATCATCCAGCGTGACCGTGACAGTCAAAATATCCCCGGGACGGGCGAAATTTTTAAATTTTGTATCTTTTATTCGGGTCACGACCCCTAATCCCGGTTGATTCCCACCCCCCATTAAAATTGCGCCTGTTTGAAAACAGACCTCACATAGTAACACTCCCGGCATAATGGGATTGCCCGGGAAATGTCCCTGGAAAAAAAATTCGTCCTCTCTCAATGTCCTCTGCGTCGTAATTGAATTGCCTTCTCTCGCAATAACCTTATCGACAAAAAGAAATGGCGGACGTTGAGGAATAGCGGCAAGAATATCTTCCATTACAGTCCCCCCGCGACTTTGATAGATGTTCCGGTAATATAAGAGGCATCATGACTGGCTAAAAACATAACCGCGTATGCTACATCTTCGGCCTTGCCAAAACGTTTCTGTGGAATCATCTTGAGATATTCTTTTCTCTGCTCTTCGGGAAGGTCGCTGATTAATTCCGTATCGATAAACCCCGGCGTGACACAGTTTACGGTAATGCCTTTTTTGGCTACCTCTTTTGACAATGATTTGGTCAAAGCCAATTGTCCGGCCTTGGAGGCCGCGTAATTGGCCTGTCCCTGAAATCCAATATCTCCACCCAAAGAACTGATGTTGATAATTCTACCGAAGCGATTGGCCATAAAACGGGATATGATCTCCCTTGACATATAAAAAGTTCCGCTGAGATTAACATCCAGAACTTTTTGCCATTGCTCATCCCGCATTAAAGCCATGAGCGCGTCCTGTCTGATTCCCGAATTGTTCACCAGTACTTCCAGCGACGGGTATTTATCGTCCAGGTATTTGAAAAAGTCTTTGACCTCCGTTGAGGATGAGACATCATATTTTTGAATATCCAGTCTTTGCAAGTATTGTCCATTTTTATTTTTAAAATCATTGGCGGAAGCATCATTAGATGCGTAAGTGGCAATAACTGTCGCTCCGGCCTGAAGAAACGCCAGGGCAATTCCAGCCCCAATGCCTCTTGTGCCGCCCGTGACAATAACTCTCTGACCGCTGAAATCAAACATATAAACACCTCAGTCAAATTTTTCTAAATAGCTCTCCACTTCATAAGACTGAATGACGCCATAATTGGCGGCACCCAGCCATCCGGACATAATAATGCCGACGGAGCCGGTATGAAACAGACCGCAGATTTCTTTATCCAGTCCCATGGAAATTTCCAGACCCTCATGCTTGGTCCCGAAAGAGGAGCCTTTTTCGTGATGAGTATATCTCTTTATAGTCAGGGGGGTTGCCGCCTCAATATAATCAATTTTTTTACTGATGCCGGGAATAACTTTTTCCAGACTTGCAAGCGTTGCCTTGATAAGTTCTTCCTTCTTTAATT
>JBEKJX010000296.1:0-3769 GCA_050011015.1 Smithella sp. | reverse complement strand
ATTAAAGAACTTGAGGAACTGACCAGCCGGGCGATAGAGAATTACGGTTACAGGGACAAAGAGGTTCACGTCATCATGGATGTATTACTTTATGCCCAGATGCGTGACAATAATCAGGGCGTAGTGAAGCTCATCGACAAGGGCATTCCCAAAGATCCAAAAGCCGGGGAGATTGTAATTGAAAAGGAAACCCCCATTTCCGCGCGGATCAACGGCAATAAGAATCACGCCATGATAGTTGTTAGTAGGGCTGTCGATATTGTGGAGGAGAAGGCGCGCACACGCGGCTTTGCCATTGCCGGAACATTCAACACCGACACTTCCTCCGGTGCTATCGGCTATTATGCCTCCCGACTGGCTAAGCAGGGGCTGATCGGTTTCGCTTTCAGCCGGTCGCCGGAGCGCGTTGCCGTTCACGGTTCCTGCGAGCCGGTCTTTGGAACTAATCCTCTGTCTGTGGCCATTCCGACCGAGTCGGACCCCATAGTTTTGGATATGTCAACAGCGGCGACTTCCTATTTTGGTTTGGTAGAAGCTGTGACGGCAGAAAGAGATATTCCCGCTGACTTTGCCTATGATAATCAGGGCATTCCCACTACTGATCCGAAAAAAGCGATTGCCGGGGCTATCCGTTCCTTTGACCGGAGTTACAAAGGATCAGGTCTTGCTCTGATCGGTGAGATACTGGCCGGGCCGCTGGTGGGCGCTGCTTTCTGTGGCCTTGGTGACAGCAAGGGAAATTGGGGACATCTCATCTTCGCCATCGATCCGGAACTCTTAACGGATCGGTACAAATTTGCTCAAAATGTATCCGCGATGGTTCGCAAAGTAAAGTCCACAAAGAAACTGCAAGGGGTGGAAGAAATATTCGTACCGGGGGAAAAGGGAAACAGGCTTGTCCGGGAGCGTCGGGAAACCGGCCTGATCGATGTGGAGGATAACCTTCTTGCCGCGTTACGCAAAGTTGCCGGGAGTGTCTGATAAACGGTTGTTGATCTTTGTTGTAAGACCCATAATACTAAAATTATAAAAGGATGAAAGGAAATACATTATGTCGGAATTCAAAAATGTAACAATTATAAAAAAAGCAAATATATACTTTGACGGCAAGGTTACCAGCCGCACTGTAATTTTCTCCGATGGTTCAAAAAAAACACTGGGTATCATGTTTCCCGGAGATTATGAATTCAGCACGGCGGAGATGGAAATCATGGAGATTCTTGCCGGTGAACTGGATGTGATGTTGCCCCGCGCCGCAGAATGGATAACTGTCAGAGGCGGAGGAATCTTTGAAGTGCCGGCTCAATCAAAATTCAGTTTGAAAGTGAAGAGTCTTACGGACTATTGTTGCTCCTACGTTAAGTAATGCCGACTCTGAAGAAATATTTTGCATATTGCCAAAAATTATTGGCAATATGATGTTCTGTTTATTATGCGCTTTCCTAAAGGAAAAGCACTTTTGGTGAAAGCGCTATATCAGCAGTTGATAAGTAAAAATAAAATAAAAAATACTTATTTGACCGGACCTGTGCTTGACTTTACGGGCTGTGCCCGATTAATTTTCATCTCGTTTATGGATGCCGTCTGCTAAAGTTCAATATTTGTCGGTTAACAGAATTAATGATTACCAACTGAACAATACATGATGCTATTTTGTCACAAAGTATGATGAAACTTGCAGCGCACACATTCAGGTTTGCTTATCTTCAGCGGGTCTGAAGACACACACTACGTATCAAATAATAACATTCTTATTGAGACATTTTTAGATGAAAGACGGCCAATGACTTACCAAACAACCCCTTGCTTTAATAAATAATCCTGTGCTTCTTTTAAACCTAGGCTCGCTGCCGTTTTAATATCCGCAATGGCCTGATTGTAATTACCAAGACTACCATAAGTAATACCACGATTATGGTAGGCCTCTGCATATTTCGGGTTTAACGCAATGGCTTTGTTGTAATCCGCAATGGCCTGATCATCGTTGCCAAGCTCGTCATAGGTGACTCCACGGCTATTATAGGCCTCTGCAATTTTCGGGTTTAACGCAATGGCTTTGTTGTAATCCGCAATGGCCTGATTGTAGTCGGCAAATCTATAATAGGCATTCCCACGGTTATGATAGGCCTCTGCATATTTCGGATTTAACTCAATGGCCTTGTTGTAATCCGCAATGGCCTGCTTGTAATCGGCCAATCTGTAATAGGCATATCCACGGTTAGAATAGGCCTCTGCAATTTTCGGGTTTAACGCAATGGCTTTGTTGTAATCCGCAATGGCCTGCTTGTCGTTGCCAAGCTCGTCATAGGTGACCCCACGGCTATTATAGGCCTCTGCAATTTTCGGATTTAACTCAATGGCTTTGTTGTAATCCGCAATGGCCTGCTTGTAGTCGGCAAATCTATAATAGGCATTTCCAAGGTTATTATAGGCCTCTGCATATTTCGGATTTAACTCAAGTGCCTTGTTGTAATCCGCAATGGCCTGTTTGTCGTTGCCAAGCTTAACATAGGTGACTCCACGGCTATTATAAGCCTCTGCATTTTTCGGATCCAACTCTATCGCTTTATTATATGCATCCAGCGCTTTGTCCAGGCTATTATCTATAAAAGCCTGACGGCCGGTTTGATACCAATTAATGGTATGGGTGTCAGCATGGATGTCTTCTATGATTTCATTATTTGTGCAACCAACTGTTATTAGTAATGCCGCTAATATGAATAGCAGCGAAATACGGCGAATTTTCATACACGTATCCTTTTTTTATTGTCTGCCAATTAATAGCCGAACTTAGTTCGGCTATTAAAATTGACATCAATTTATCACAATTTATTTTTGATTAAAAGGAATACTGTTTGAAATCCACACAATCTTAATGATCGTAGAACATATCTATTCCGGTAAGTTACAAAGCAATGACTGTCAATTCAAATCCATCCATGGACAGGTATTAACATCTTTCTTGTCATGCCGTTGCAGAAGATTATTCCCAGTGAGAAATGCAAGCGGCGCGTTCAGAGAACGCGCCGCTTGAGTAACCGTTATATCCGGATTTTTCGGTATTTTAAAATCAGCAAAGCCTGAAGAGGTGCTTATTAGTTGACATAAAGGCTTTCGATTTCGTCTTTATATTTTTCGAAAACAATCCGGCGCTTAAGCTTCAAAGTCGGCGTCAATTCGCCCGACTCGACGCTGAATGGTTTATCCAGTACCTTATAGTACTTGATCTGTTCGTAACGAGGCAATGTCTCGTTGACCTCATCCACCTGTTTCTTGATCAATTCTTTGATCTGTTCATTCGAGACAAGATCTTTATCAGAACATGCCGGAATGCCGTTATGTTTGGAAAAACGGTGGAGTTCCTGGAAATCTGGAACGATAAGCGCAGTGATGTACTTTTTGGCGTCACCGATGAGGCAGACCTGATCGATATAAGGTTTGGCTGTCACGGCAAGTTCAATGGGATGCGGAGCTATATTCTTGCCGCCGGAAGAAACAAACAGTTCCTTTTTGCGGTCTGTAATCCGCAGAAATCCTTCCTGATCGAATTCACCTATGTCGCCCGTCTTGAACCACCCGTCCTCGGTAAATGCTTCGGTTGTTGCATCCGGCAAATTCCAGTATCCTTTGAAAACCTGAGGGCCCTTGACAAGAATTTCACCATCTTCGGCGATTTTTTCTTCCGTCCACATAACCGGTGTGCCGACGCTGCCCGGCTTGATCTGCAGTTTATGAGCAACAGTATTATATGCTAAAGAAAGACTTAAGG
>JBEKJX010000295.1:0-3770 GCA_050011015.1 Smithella sp. | reverse complement strand
GAGAATTTCGATATCGCCACCATCGTGTTTTAGAGAAGGCCGGATTTCCCGCTCAATCGTATCCTCGATCAAACGGATCTTTTGAAGATTCGTAAGTTTTGGTTTGCTATCCATTTTCGGCTCACTGCGAACTTTTTCGATGATCTGGGCAATAGCATCATGGCATTCCCCACAGCCTCCGCCGGCTTTGGTATAATTGGTTACATCTTCCACAGTGGAAAGATTGTTTTCACGCACTGCCCGTTCGATTTCTTTGTCGGTCACGCCAAAGCATTTACAAATAATTTTTGCGCCCGCCTCCAATGGTGGAGCGCCCCGGTAATTTTCTATTGCTTTTTCCAGTGCCTGCTTGCCCATCACTGAGCAGTGCATTTTTTCATCGGGCAGTCCGCCCAGATACTGGGCAATGTCCTGATTGCTGACTTTGAGTGCTTCATCGACAGTCATCCCTTTGATGATCTCGGTCAATGCCGAAGATGAAGCGATGGCGCTTGCGCAACCGAATGTTTTGAACTTGGCATCCTTGATGCGCTTGTTTTCGTCAAGCTTGAATGTCAGCTTCAACGCATCGCCACAGGCCAGCGACCCGACTTCGGCTACACCGTCCGGATTTACAATCTCGCCCACATTGCGCGGATTAAGAAAATACTCCTTGACCTTATCCGTATATTCCCACATAAATGCTCCTTAAATTTTGTCTGAATCAGATTGTTTATAATAACGCTTTACCCAATAATTTATCATCCATTCATCTCCCTTGCAATTCTAATCTTTGATATTGATGGTTTCGTTCAGACTCCCCATACGATAGCCTTGGATATCGAGAGTAACATATTTAAATCCATATGATTTCAATGTCTGTGTGATTTCCGATGCCAGGGGCTCTGTAATCAGCTTATGCCTGTCGGCAATAGCCACTTCAATGCGGGCCAATTCACCATGGCATCTTACCCTGATAGTTCGGACTCCTCTGTCAATGAAGAATTTCTCCGACTTTTCGACTTTTTCCAAATCCTCGAACCTGATTTCCTGCCCATAAGGAATGCGTGAGAATAAGCAGGCATACGCTGGTTTATCCCATGTGGGCAGTTTGAGTTCTTTAGAAAATTCACGGATTTCACTTTTTGTCATTTGAGCATCAATCAATGGACTAAGCACCTGCAATTCGGCAGTTGCCTTCATCCCTGGGCGATAATCCTGCAAATCATCGGCATTACTGCCATCTAAAACGTATTTTATGCCCAGGCCTTTCGCTGCCGTCTTCACGGTTCCGAACTCGGTTTTTTTACAGAAATAACACCGGTTGCCCGGGTTCCTTTTTACCGCTTCCTCAATTTTGTCAGATTTGACAATAATATGCCTAACTCCGATCATCTGAGCAATTGATATGGCATCATCGAGCTCATAACGGGGCAATGCAGGCGAATCAATAGTGATGCCAACCGCGTTGTCACCCAGGGCCAGTTTTGACGCCGCCAGCAGGAAGGCACTGTCTACGCCGCCTGAAAAAGCGATTGCTACATATTCAAGGCGCTTTAAGTGAGCTAACAAGTCATCAAATTTTGGATTTTGTATCATGGATCGTTCTTTCCTTTATAGATCGTACATTTTTGTGTTTCGATACTCGTCATTGCGTGACATCCTGTTTCGTGATAACAAAAACAGCATTCATTGCCAGCAGGTTCGGCCAAAGATGCACAATTTTATTTTTTCCTAAATAATGGTCTTCAATGATGCGGATTTTTTTTTCAGCGCAGAAATTCTTGAAATCCGTAATGCTCAAAAACCGTACGTTGGGCGTATCGAACCAGAGATAGGGCAGTGATCCCGTAATCGGTGATCTACCCTGAAAAAACAGCATGATCCGCGATTTGAAATAAGCAAAATTGGGGAATCCAATGATGACTTTGGTGCCGATACGCAGGGCATCCTGGATGACACAATCGACTTTTCTCACTTCCTGCATACTCTGATTCAGAATCACATAATCGAAGGAATTATCCGGATATTCCCGCAAGCTGTTTTCAATATCATCCTGGAAAACACTTAAACCCTTCTTAACACATTCCTGAATGGCCTTGTTGTTGAGTTCAATTCCCTGAGCCCGGATCTGTTTATCCCGGACAAGGGGATACAGGAGATCACCTTCGCCGCACCCCAGGTCAAGAACACGGGAGTCCGGTTCGATAATAGAATAAATTATATTGTAGTCCAGATGAATATTTTCAGCTGCCATAATTTCCCACCACCATGTAGCCGTTAAAGGTTTTATCCAAAAAATGTTTTATGAGACTTGTCTGCTCCTCTATTTCCACCAGAAAGGCGTCATGGCCATACGTGGAGGAAAGTTCACAGTATGTTGCATCCACGTGTCTCCTTTTCAGCAGACGAACAATGTCCTGTGATTGATAGGCGGGGTAGAGCCAATCCGATTTGAAGGAAATTATCATAAAACGCGTATCAATCGATTTGCCTGATGGAATCAGCTTGCTTCCCGACAGATCAAAGTAGTCTATCGCTTTTGTGATATAGAGATAGGAATTGGCATCGAAGCGCTTCACAAAGTTTGCTCCCCGGTAATGCAGATAACCTTCCACTTCAAAGTCGGGATCAAATCCGAAACTGAATTGATCTTTCTTCAAACGTCGGGAAAACTTTTTCTCCATAGACTGATCGCTCATAAAGGTTATATGGCCGATCATGCGCGCGACAGACAATCCCTTCTCCGGCTGGCCATACTCATAGTAGTTTCCCTCCCGCCATGCCGGATCAGCCATGATGGACTGCCGGATTACTTCGTTAAAGGCAATCTGCTGGGGAGAGTGCTTCAGCGTTGTAGCAATAGGGATAGCCGCTTTCACTCGATCCGGGTAAGAGGCTACCCACTGGAGAACCTGCATGCCCCCCATGGATCCACCGGCGACGCACAACAATTTTTCAATTTCTAAATAATCAATCAGATGACGCTGAGCATGAACCATGTCGGCAACGGTGATAAAAGGAAAATCCAAGGCATATGGTTTTCCCGTCGCCTGATTTATAGAAGACGGTCCTGTGGAACCTTTGCATCCGCCGATGACATTTGAACAAATAACGAAATACCGATTTGTATCAAAGGCCTTGCCCGGACCGATCATGTCATCCCACCAGCCTTTATTATCTTTACCTTTATGTACTCCTGCCGCGTGGGCATCGCCGGAAAGAGCATGGAGCGCCAGAATCACGTTTGATTTGTCTTTGTTTAATTTTCCGTATGTCTCATACGCAATTGTAATAGGTCCCAGCGCTTCACCGCTTTCCAGTTTATGTTCTTTGCCCCGTTGAGCATAGGTGTAGTAATGTGTTTCCACGACACCGACCGAACTGTTCTTTATTGTCACGTTATTCATTTATATTTTAAATCCCCCTTTCTAAAGGGTGAAATTATAACCGGTTATTTCTGAAACAGCCACGTCGATAAATACCTCTCTCCGCTATCCGGTAAAATAGCCACAATTCTTGTACCCCTGGCTTCCTTTCTTTTGGCAACTTCCATGGCCGCCCAAAGAGCAGCGCCGCTGGATATCCCGACAAGAATACCTTCTTCTTTAGCGATTCGCCTGGCCATCTCACCGGCATTCTCATGGGCTACCTGAATGATCTCGTCAATAATTTCTCTATTCAATACATCGGGGATAAATCCGGCGCCGATTCCCTGAATCTTGTGGGGACCGGGCTTTCCGCCGGACAGAACCGGTGAATCTATAGGTTCAACGGCAATCATCTTTACC
>JBEKJX010000294.1:0-3781 GCA_050011015.1 Smithella sp. | reverse complement strand
CGTGACGCTCGTTCAAAATAGACAAGATTTCCTTTGCTGAACGGCCGTCTCATCGCTCTTATTTTAGACATCTCAACCGGGTTCTTCCCTTTTCCTGCTAACATCGGATTTTTACCAAATCGGAAAGGGTGAATCAGACAATCGCCTGTTTCGCATTTTTTAACAGCTTCCTTGTTGCCGCCCATACAATCTAAACAGAATTGCCGCATGATTTTAACAGAGGGTCTTTTTTTGCCCATTCTGTATTCATACAACGGACAAGGGTTCCCCGTTGTAAAAACAATATGCCCTGTACAGTTTTCAACTTCTGAATCTTTTCTGCTTTGAACGCAATAATGACAATGCGCCCGGATTGTCTGTGAAGGTGATTTGCGTATCTGTTTTTTCTTTGATTTCATTCTGTACTCTCTGCGTTATGGTCAGCACCTCCATTGACGAGTGCGAGAATATCTTGCACCCGCCAGGCCGTGGTGCGCTTGCTCAGTTTGATCGGCTTGGGAAATCTTCCTTCTCTAACCCCTTGTAACCACGTTGAGCGTGAAATAGGAATAATGGCAGGGGTCATTTTGTCACCGATGATCTGATGAAGCCTGAGAAAGCCTGTTTCCGGTAATCTGTTCATTTTGCTCCCTCCTCGTCAAAACTGATTCTTTTTCTTTCCATGTAAATGACCTCCAATGGTTATTTTTAGTTACAGTAATAAAAAAAGCCACGAATTACCTGATTTAGGTCTTTCGTGGCTTGCTGGCTTCGGCTTACTTGATTAAACTGGCTCACCCTGATTTGTTGTTTTCAAATTTTAACTCATGAGGTAGCCGCCTTTTTTCGTTCGCAATAATTTGCGTTTTTGTTTTCCGTTTGTCCCCTTAATAGCTACATAGGCAATAACTTTGTTACTATGAACATATGCATATGGATCGACTATCTCTATAACAGGAATATCTTCCTGCATTTGCTCGCCGGTAATATCTTTTTTAATGTTATACTTCATGAACTTCACCGGCTTCCAAAATTAATTCTTTTAAATTAATAATCATGGAAGTTTTTTTAATTGTAAAATTTTCAGAGATATCTTTTGCATCATATAGGGAAACGGCTATGTGGTCATGTTTATCTATAGATAGGATCAAATAAAAATCGAATATTGATGTTGGATAAAGTCGTAAATATTCCCAAATAGTGTGCGTTCTCATTATAATAGCGGGAACATCCGTTTCCTTTCTCTTAATTGGTTCATTTGATTCCGGGATTTCGTCAAGCCACTTCCTCAGATTCGTTTTTTCAGTTCCTTTGGTTTCTTTAATTATTTTATTTATTTCTTTTGAAACGGAATTATTAACGATTTTACTTGGAGCTGGATATAAGAATCCCTTTTGAACTTCATCATCGGGGTCATTGTCAAATATTGATAGTATTTTTTGACCCGGAATCCCAGGTGCTTTTTCCCTCCACTTCGTCAACTTATCTTCCAATTCATTGATTACAGGATCGAGATCAAATCCTTCATCGTCAAGCGAAAAATAGAAAATCCACTTGGTCTTTCTAAGCCATTTTAATAATTCTTTGGAGAGACGAATTCCTATTGAAAGACGCGCTAATTCACGACAAATCATAGCTTCGATTAAATTTTGGTAGTCATATGTTCTAGTTTTCCCTCTTCCCCGAACATCAACTGAAGGCAAGATAACGTCTTGTTGAGTCCAGTGGATAAGCTGCATTTTTGAAACTTTGGTAATAGTTTGAATGTCTTTGCTTTGATAAGTTTTGAAAGGTCGCTGGTTGTGTTTCTCTTCAGCATTAGCAACCATTTCACGAATATTAGGATCTAAAACAGTGATGCTTAAAGTTTCCATTATTTATTCTCCTGAATGGTTTATGGTTGGTTCTTTATACCATTTACGAGAATAAATCAACAATTTTTTAAAAAATATTTTTCATTATTATCGGCCTCTATGATTCCTCTTCTCTATGCTGTTGCTGCCTAATGTTTCGTATCGTTCTATTTTGCTGTTGTCTTGATGATATTACCAATCTATAGCCGGTTGCCCTAAACAGAACTTGACTTGACCTCTGACAGTGAGCTTCAAGATAATCGATAGCTTCCTGTAGTCAACAAATCGTCAATTCAACAAATATGCTAGGATACAAACCGTAATAAACACTTTTCGCGCACTACATCTTGCGTTTAATATTCTATTGACATGTGAGACTGACAACTTTATAGTTTACCAAACGACAAGCAATGTATCATCAAAAAAATAATTTTAGAATATTCTCAAAACTTTTTTAACAACCTGGGGGATTTAGATCATGTGGTATTTTGTACTGAATGCTGCTATCGCGTTGTGGGTGTTATTTGATGCTCGGAGCAGAAAGGTAGACCTATCGCAATCATTTTTTTGGGCTATTGGTACGTTTCTTTTAATGATCTTTGTCATCCCGTTTTATTTTGCAAAGAGACCTCTCAAAGAAGGTGAAGTGCGTGAAGGAGGAACATCATGGAACGTCATTAAATATTTTGCCATTTTCTGGACATTATTGATGTTTGTAGCAGGGTTGTCAGGCATGATGGCTGCCAGTGATTCTTTCAATAATTTTGACCACAGTGGATATAGTGCTGGTGCGGCAATAGGCACAGCTATTGGCTTGGGGATGATTATCACATTGTGGTTCGTTGTCATGATAGGAGCACTTGTTATCGGTCTGTTTCTAAAAAAATCGAGTATTGTTGAGAAAGGTCCAACTGGTGCTCTTGCTTTAAATATTGACGTAAATCCAACACCTGATGTTAATAAACCGCTTTCGAAGGTATATATTGTCGTCATTATTATTGTAGGCATATTAGTTGTTATGGCCATACCTCAATTTATGGCCTATAAGAGAATGTATGAGAAAAGATCTTCTGGGGTTGAGGTCATGAATGAACAAAAACAAATTCCTCTGACCACAACTCAAGAGATCAAATCACCAAATCCATTGGATAAGTATGTCGACCAACATGTGCATATTTATGAAATATTTGAAAAGGAACCCAGTATTGTAAATAAACTTAAATCGATTCTTTATGCAGACTATGACGCTTTCTATGCCAGACTAGGTGTATCGAGTTTTAGCCTTGAAGGTGATTATTATGTGGGTTCTGGTAATATGCAACACCGCGGTCTCAGTGATAATGCCGCCTTCGCTATCAATAAGCAGTCTGGGGAAGTATATGCTATAATGCTCATCGATGGAAAACAAGTAAAGTGGTTCGGTAAAAATGATGTGTCTACTTTACCCACACCCCTTTTTGAATTGTATAAGAGTTGGGGGGGCGAGAAAAAGGAACCTACAGCGGAAGTGGAAGAACAAAATCTAAGTAACATATATGACATTAAGTCATATTGCCGACGGATAGGTAGTGCCTCTGGTGGTAGTTATCAGATAGAAAATGCTTGTCGTGAAATGGAATATGAAGCACGAAGCAAAATAAGTCGTATACGTGTACCTGTAAAAATACAGAATTACTGTAGTATGCTTGGTCAAGCAGCAGGAGGCAGCTATCAGATAATGGCTGCTTGTATTGATCAAGAAACTGAGGCACAAGGAAAACTTCAATAACGATAATATGTCCGGCAAATGTAGTAAATTTTTATTACCATGATAAAAATGGTGAAGCAGTAGACCACTTTTCTTATGATTTAAGGGGTAGCTATGGAAATGTATGCAGATAGAGGTAGAAGATAATTTTGAAATAAACACTGTTAGACTGAGACATGGAGATCATAAGTATGTATGTCAT
>JBEKJX010000293.1:0-3800 GCA_050011015.1 Smithella sp. | reverse complement strand
TCTTTAAATTATTATCTCGTACGTGGCCATTGATAATAAGTCCGATAATTGCCGCAGCGCTGTTTTTAATTCAATTGTCGATTGTTCCTGATGGATTAAAATTGCTGGCATTAACTTTTCTTATAAGAAGTGGCAGCGGGTCGGATTTCGGTGGCCTAAATGCACTTATTAATCATTTTAATATCGGTTTTTCTGCTTTTGCCATACCCATCTTATTTTTTGCCACATTTTTCTGTTTAATATTTCCCTTTATAAAAAATAATTATTCTAAAGATAAGCAAATGATTATCAACTGGCTTAGTATTATTGTCTTATCAACGGTTTTACATACAATCATTCTTCGGGAACATTCTGTCGTTCATGAATTTTCATTGTTAAAATACAATTTAGTTTTTGTTTTCATAATCTTCACATTCATTTGTTGGATATATTTAAACTATAAAACTTCTGCTGTTGTCAGGTCAAAAAAATATTCAAAAATAATATTAGCTTTTATATTTTGTCTGGTGATTCTTTGTATAGTCGGCCTGAAAAGTTACGACAAAATATTTTACATCAGCAGAATGAATACTCAAGATCATACTATTGCTGAATTTATAGGAGAACATACCAATTATTATGATGTTGTATATTCTCCGGATTACGAGATAAACTGGAATCCCTCCCAAGATTTGGCAATATCAAAGAAAAGAATATATAAGGTTTCTTCTCTTCGGGAAATTCCTTATGATAATTTACCCGATCATGCGATGATCAATATTCTTATTTCCGGCGATTCTTTGGAAAAAGCAAATTGGAATAAACTGCTAAAAGCAAAAATATTATCCAATAAATCTGATCATTTATATTTGTTTAAATTTTCAAAAAAATCAATCTCATCTATAATGCATTGAAACAGACGACAGCAGCGTCCTATTTCTTATATGGATTGATAAAAGATTGGCGGACATATCTGGAAGAACAGATTTTGAATAAAGAAGACATGCATGATGTGAGAAAAGCGACAAAGACCGGCCCACCGGCAGGTGATGATAATTTTGTGAAGAAAAAAGAAAAGCTGACGGGGCGTTTTTTACGTCGTCAAAAGCCGGGAACTAAGAAGGGACATAAAAAATGAATTAAGTGTCCCCGGAACTCCAAAATAGCCTTGTCAACATATTTTATTGTAAGTATAATAACATATAGATATTAGATTTCTATTTTCAGGGGAAGGTGCAACACAAACATCAGCAATATGAATATTTTAGACGAATATATAATGAGCGAACCGAGCCATCAAAACATACTCGATATTTTCAGAGGTGAATGGTCGTCAAATCTTCGCAACGAATTCGGATTGGACACAAAACCGGGTTCGGCCGCTCTGTTTGAAGATGCAAGAGTTGTTTGGGCGGAAGAGTGTTTGGGTGGATTCTCCGAAAAGGCAATACTTGAACTTGGTCCTCTTGAGGGCGGGCATTCGTATATGCTTCAGAAGAGAAACGCCCGCAAAGTTATATCTATAGAGGCTAATACCCGCGCTTTCCTGAAATGTCTCTGTATCAAGGAAATATTCAACCTTCACAGCGTTGAATTTAAATTCGGAGACTTTATGTCTTATATGGAAAAGAATAACTTGAAATTTGACATTGTTTTTGCCAGTGGTGTTTTATATCACATGACGGAACCAGTTAGATTATTGGAACTGATTTCCAAAACCTCAGATAATGTGTTTTTGTGGACACATTATTATGATGCTGGCGTCATTGGCAATAACAGCACTCTGGCGCATAAATTCAGTAAACTCAAATCTGTTGTGCATGATGGAATATCGTACGATTACTCTACTCAATCATATAAAAAGGCGCTGGATTGGGTTGGATTTTGCGGCGGTTCTCAGCCGGAAAGCAAATGGCTGACGAAGGAAAGCATCATTAATTGTTTGAAGCATTTAGGATATGCTGATATTCAAATCTCATTCGATGATCCGTCACATCAAAATGGACCGTCATTCGCTGTTTGCGCAAAGAGATCACGGGCATGAAACCTCATAAAAATATTCTACACAAGTTGCGGGAATATTCAACTTGCCAATTCCGCCAGGCCTATGGTGATCTTTAGGTTATATGCTTTCGGAATTGGAATTTCACGAAATTATAATATACTGACCTTGTTTTTTGTGGAAGTTATCAAATCAACTCTCGGTGGCCAGGCCAGGCTAAAGTCCTCGTATGTTAGAGTAAGATTCGGACTATAAGCAGTATCTCCGAGTAGAATATCGCCCCAATGTTGTTTCATATACGTTACTTCTTTTGCAGAACGCTTTTGCTTTTCCGGTGTATTTTCATAGCCGCGGGTTGCAGATTCATGATGATACAACTCTGCATATGGCGTCCAAATGTTACGATAGCCGGCTTCTCGCAATCGCAAACAGAACTCTACATCATTGCAGGATACCTGAAGATCGGACTCATTCAACCCTCCTGATTGTTCGTACAACTGTTTACGAACAATCAAACAGGCTCCCGTTACTGCTGAAAATCCGGATATAAGAGACATTCTTCCAGCATATCCGCGATGCCCCTTGCGGAATCCCTTATGGGCATGACCAGCCCATCCGCCAATTCCTAAAATCACACCTCCATGTTGAAGCGATTCGTTTGGATACCAAAGTCGAGCGCCCACTGCCCCAACTTTTGGTTGTAATGCAATACTCACCATCTCAGAAAGCCAGTCCGGCGAGATGACTTCCAAATCATTATTGAGAAGTCCTATCACTTCACCCTTTGCTAATTTTACAGCGGTATTATTCAATGCAGAATAATTAAAAATACCATTATCGCGCACGATGCGAATTATTGGATTAATCCGCAGTTCTTCTAAATATCGAAGTGTCGCTCGATCATCTGAACCGTTATCAACAATCAAGATTTCATAGCGGGGATAGGTTGTTTTCTTTAAAATACTCTCCACACACTTTTGAAGTAATGACAACATATTTTTAGTTAAAATAATTAAACTGACCAAAGGCAATCTGTCCGGTAAGGAGTAGTGCACTCGATAGCCATAACCGATTAACTCCGCTCTTGCGTTTATTTTTTGCCTTTGAAAATGTTCATTAAGCGCTTTTTCGCCTGCCAGCATGGCATATGGCTTGGCATCTGCACTGTGCGCTGTACTTTTATCATGAGCCCGCCAGTGGTAAAGCACACGGGGTATGTGATGAATCTGATTTGGCTCGATGCATTCAGTGCAACGTAAAGCAAGATCATAATCCTGAGCACCTTCCAAGCCCTCTTTAAAACCACCGATTTCTTTTACTATTTTCGTTCGATAGATTCCTAAATGTGTTATAAGATTGTGCGAATAAAATAAGTCCACATTCCAATCACATTTGAAGTACGGATCAAAACGCCTGCCACTGGCATCAATTTTATCTTCGTCTGAATAAATCAGATGAGCATTTTGATTTCTATTTATGGCATCGGCAACCCAGAAAAACGCATGTTCAGCCAGAAGATCATCTTGATCCATCAAAGCTACCCACTCTCCGGTAGTTAAAACCAGAGCGCTGTTAGACGCAGCAGAAATGTGACCGTTTTTATCACGGAACACAACTTTGATACGTGGATCTTCAACCGCATAATGTTCCAAAATAGGACGTATTCTTTTATCTGTAGAAGCATCATCAGCAATACATAATTCCCAATACTGATAGATTTGTTTACGCACCGATTCAATGGCTTCAACTAACCATTCCGGCTTAGGATTATATACAGGCATGATTATCGAGATCACTGGTTTATGCACAAAATTATCAG
>JBEKJX010000292.1:0-3850 GCA_050011015.1 Smithella sp. | reverse complement strand
ATCTCATTAAAGAGGGCCTCATTGCACCGGATAGGCTCACCAGGATAGGCTATGGCGAGTCAGACCCGGCAATGTATGAAGCAGCGCCTAAAGAGCTTTATTCAAAGGCGGCAAAGGCAAATATGAGAGTTCTTTTCCAAATCGTCGTGCAATAAGCGCATCGGATAAAAGTCCGGAAAGATGTTTAACATCGATCCGGATTCTTGCGTTTAAAAAATAGCCAGGGAAAGACTAACCCTTTAAGCGCTAAAGATTAAACTTAAAAGGAGACAGATTATGAAAAGAAAAGTTTATCAAGTTGTTTTTTCAGCTACACTCGTTTTGGTGATGGCGGCGTTTCTATCGGCTGTCTTTTTTGCCAATCCAAATTCTTCCATGGCAGCCTCAGGCAAAGATAAATCACAGGCCATTAGAAGCTCCGCTGTTGAGTATACTGAGGCCCAGATCAAAAAGCTTCAGGACACGCTAAAGATTACCGAGGACCAGCAGGAACTATGGAATAAACTTGTTTCGGTCATGCGGGAAAATGCGAAAGGCATGGACGCTTTTACCATGGAAAGGGCTGAAAACGCCAAGCCCATAAACGCTGTCGAGCATCTGAAACTCCACAGGCAAATTACTGAAGAACATTTAGTTCAACTGAAAAAGTTAATCCCGCCTTTCGAGGCGTTCTATGACAGTATGTCGGATCAACAGAAGAATATTACCGATATGGTATTCCGGACGGGAAAATATGGAAAGTCCAAGAGGAAATAGTCATTAATGTCGTACAACTAATTCCGATAAGCGGGATGAGTCCCGTTATGCGGGATAAGTGCGTTAATGAATTTTCTAAAGTTTGACGCTTAACAAGCGATTGGAATTAGTCCAAGAATGGAGTGATTTTATGAAAACATCAAGCACATGGAATTTTAGATCCATAGCGGGCAAGATTATGCTGGGGCTTGTTTTAGTCACAATGGTCGGCAGTATCGACGTGTCGCCGGTCCTCGGCAGAGATAACCATAAGCAAATGGGAAGACATGACAACGGTCGGCACAGAGGGCGCGGGTATGACCGCGACCGCTATGGGTATGACAGGGGTGTTTATATGCCGCCGCCGGTCGTCTATGTAGAGCCTCCGGCACCGGGGATCGGAATCTTCTTTCCACCCATCATTATTCATCCCTGACTCCCATCCTGACTCCCATAAACGGGATAAGCGAGTTAACGAAACTATTTTCTGCGCTCCTCCAGTAGAAAATAGTTTCTAACTTGCTAATGGGATTGTTTCGCGACAGTTGCTCAGTATTCAAATTGAGTTAATCCGGGAAACTATTGCAAAAATAGCGCTTTAATTTAGAATTGGAATTATACCGTCCAATTACTTTAAAGTACCCCTCAATATGCTGAGGCTCCGCCAAATACTGAGGCCAAACAAATCATTCATGCTTCTATGCTGTTCTTTCTTCTTAATCAAACATCCTGTTATTAAAGGATAATAAAATATTTTGATTATCCTCTGGCTATTGGCAAGCCATTTGCAACTCTGAATAAAATAATTACTACGTAGTCGTCAATAAAAGGGCATCTTTTGAAGACATCTGAGTCTGCTCAAGATGTGATAACTGAATTTGGATGATTGAAGATCAGCAACTAAAGGAGCATTTATGGCCAGCATCAAATTTACCTTTGATTTTGTCGGGACCGTTGGGAAGCGGGGTGTAACTTTTAATGGTACAACTGGTGACATACCTATTTTCCGCAGCTTCAGGCACAAGAGACACAATCCTTTTCTCAGGCAAGTGCTGCTTGCCGTCCTTCTCGGCATTGCCTGTGCCATGCCAGTCATGGCCGCAGAGATCCAACTGCCGGAGATTGTTGAACCCGCCAGCCAGGAGCATCACGTCGGCAAACTTATATTTGTTGAATTGGTGACACCGGACATCGCCGCCGCCAAGAAGTTCTATGCGAAACTGTTTGGCTGGACATTTCGCGATATTCAGGATGGTGAGATAAAGTACGCCCAGGCATTTCTCGACGGTCGTACCGTGGCAGGATTGATTCACAAGAAGATTCCATCCGGCGAGCATCGACAGCCGGCGTGGCTGAGCTTCTTCTCCGTGGGTGATGTCGATGCAGCAAAAAATGTTGCTTTGCAAAATGGAGCGAAGATACTGTTCGAGCCTCACAGCATTCCTGACCGTGGCAGGGAAGCCGTCTTCGCGGATCCGCAGGGAGCCGTTTTTGCGGTTCTCGATTCCAGTAACGGTGATCCACCGGATACTCTGGCCGCGCCGGGAGAATGGATTTGGATATCGTTAATGACGAGAGATCCGGAGACCAGCGCTGCTTTTTATCAGAAGCTGTTCGACTATGAAGTCTTTGAATTGCCTTCCGGAAAAGGTGCGCAACATCTCTTGCTCGCTTCCGACAACTATGCTCGTGCGAGCGTGAATACGCTGCCGGCGAAAAGGCCCGATACCCATCCCCACTGGCTCAATTACATACGCGTCAAAAATACGGTCAAGATGACTGCAAAGGTCGTGGCTCTTGGCGGCAGTGTTCTGGTCAAGCCGCAGATTGATCGCCATGGCGGCAAAGTCGCGGTGGTCGCCGACCCGTTCGGGGCGCCTTTCGGATTGCTTGAATGGCCGGAGACTGAAAGTAAAGAGGTGACAAAATGAATATCATACTTTTACGCTGGTTACGCTGGTTAGTGCTCGCCTTTATGCTCTGCATGTTGACAGTCCTTTTGTTCGGCTGCTTCATACCTGGCGGCGGATACGGATACGACGACGGAGGGGGCATTGGAGGGACTTACTATGAATCCTCCGGTTTTGACTACGGCGGCTGGGGACCCGGCTACCAGGTGGCGCCGTATCGCGGTGGCGATCATCGTCCAGCCGGTGGAGGCGGCCACCCATCTGCACGAGCTTACAGATCCGCTCCTGCTTCACGCTCGATGCCGTCTATTCCGTCGCATTCGAGTTCCGGCGGCTCGCATTCCAGTGGCTCGCGTTCCGGCGGATCGAGATCACATTGAAGTGCACAGCAGTGTACGGCAAATATATTGAGTATATGTCCGGGAAGCTTTTGAGTTCTCTGAATCCTTATGATTCAAAATTGGCATATTATCATAAGGATGAATGTACTTTCTGAGAAATGCATGGAATTATAACAGACAATTGCTTCACTGTCCGTTTATACGAGAATTAGAGTAGAGGAGGGATATCGGTTCGGCAGTCAAGTAGAAATCTTAAAGGAGGAATTACTATCAGGTCAAGAAGATACTGAGTAATTGAAAAGTGAGACATCGTAAGTCTGAAATTATTTTTACCAACACATTAAATAAAGGAGAAAAAAAATGAAACAAGCAAGAGTTAGGATTTTTTTAGTAATGTGCGTATTCGCGATCATAGGAATCTTTTCGATTGCCTCTTACGCGGCTACGGCCAACGAGATTGATGCCAGTGTAAATGCGTCCCTCAACCGGTTTGTCAAGCAAGTCAATGGTGCGCAGGAGTTTCTTGATTCCGCCAAGGGCGTCCTTATTATCCCTAAGGTCATGCAGGGAGGGCTTGTTGTCGGAGCCGAGTACGGCGAGGGAGCTTTAAGAATAGGCGGGAAAACAGTTGGTTATTATAACATTGTTGCCGGATCTTTCGGCTATCAAATCGGAGCCCAGGAGAAGGACATCATCCTTGTTTTTATGAGCGATAAGGTCTTGAAGAAATTCCGTAACAGCGAAAACTGGAAAGCGGGTGTTGATGCCGAGGTAACCGTGGTCAAGGTCGGCGCCGATGAATCATTGAACACGATGAAATTCAAGCAACCGGTTGTCGGGTTTGTCTTTGGTCAGAAAGGGCTT
>JBEKJX010000291.1:0-3884 GCA_050011015.1 Smithella sp. | reverse complement strand
GAGAAGCGTTTTCATCGGTTAGCGCGGTCACCTGTTTGGACAAACCGTCCGCTTCATTTGATTTCGCCAGGTACTTGCTTTCCGCGACCATACAACCGCTGCAGAGCAGCGCCATTATAAAGATGCTTAGAAATACAGATGCTGTTCTTTTCATAGAATCCTCCTCAATTTATGTAAGTCAATCTTCTTTAAGAAAAAGTTAGCGAGCTTTGATAAGACATTGTTTTCTTCAAGGGGAAGATAGAAAAAATTTGTCCGGATGTCAATGGTTTTAATAGTGATAATTGCCGCTGGAAACACACATGACAGACGGCCGTTATTTCATTTTATTTAATTCTTCGATGACTTTTTTGCTAAAGTCGTTTTCCTTTGCATAGTAAGTGACCGGCAGGTTGGCCGCATCAATAACGAAAGCATACTTTTCTTTTTTGGCAACAGCGCGGACAATTTTCAATATTTCCATTGTCAGTTTTTGAGTGATTTCATGATCGCGCTTTTTCATTTCTTCGTCGGCGTCTTCAACCAGAAAGTGATAATCGCGCACCTTCTTCTCGTATGCAGATTCCTTTTCATTGAGTTTGTCCGGGGTCATCAATTCGCTTTGCTTATCCAACTCGTCCTTCATTTTCTTTATTTCTGCTTCCGCTGACTGGATTTCCTCGTGTTTCTTTTCATATATTTTATTAAAATCGTCCGAGGCTTTTTGGCCGGCAATAGAATCCTGCATGATTTCCCGCATATCGATAATACCGATTTGGTCGGCGGCCAAAGCGCCGGCGCTCCAGGTAAAAATCAATAAGACAATTATCGTAATCAGGTAAATACTTTTTTTCATTTTTTCCTTCTTAAATTTGAGGAATCCTACTCTATTTAAGGAAAAATGAAAAGAATAAATCATCATAAAATCAAGCATGATGAAACTTTGACACCCGCTTATTGGTTTGAAAGATGCTTATTGATTTGCGCTTGAGCGTATTTCTTCAACCTCGGTTAAATTGGGGCAGATCTCAGGCAGGTACATCAGATATCCACTGCCAAGGCATTCATGCCATAACACCTTCAGTGAGTTGCGGATTCTTCTGTGCCGGTTGCTGACAACCGGATAGGGACCGTTTCCAGTCAGAACCTGATTGATTAGTGAGTCGTCATGGATACCGTGAACAAAGCGGAGATCCGGTGTAAGAAGCAGTTTCCCCTCGTGGTGCAATAATGAATACCAATCGTTGATTTCCACGAACAAATCATTCTCTTTTTTAGAAAAGGCCTTGCGCGTATCGAAGCTTCCAGCGAGGTTGAAGTGAGGTTTGATGTAACTCCAGTAATCCCGGGCATAGAGAGCAACGCCGTTAATCCGGTGTTTCATGCCCCACTTGTTGTCCCTGACCCGATAACCCATGATCCGGCAGGATGGAGTCCACTTTTGAATGAAAAAATCAAAGCAATCCCGCTTTACGGGCAGCGCATCGGATTCCCACCAAAACCAGTATTTACAGTCTATGGCGCTTTCGATGAACTGTGACACTGTGGCCCATTTCTGCCCTACGCGCTGTGATCCCTTAAGAACCGGCGGATCTTTATACTCTAAAAATTGATGTTCAAATTCAGTCCGCAAATATCGATCGATGCCTTTCACGAAAAGAAACTGGAATGGAGATTTCATGTCGACAAGATGTTCCCAATGATCAAGGATGAACTGGAAACGATCGAATTCCCGGTTGTTATAATAAGCAAATACAAAAAGGATCATGGATAATTGTCCCGCTCTCAACAGGTTTGATAAAAATCCTGCTTTTTATGGAGGCAAATATAGGGAAAGCGGCTTCATATGTCAAGCCTGTCTGAAGCCGGGCTCACCTTCGCAATACGGCATGGCGGAATTGCCGGCAGGTTAAGCGCCTTGATCGCCAGCCGGTAATTTTGTTGCTTCCAGAATCATTGTCTCCAGTATCAGGCAAACTTCCGGCACTCTATTCTTGTTTTCCAGATTTCGCAGCGCGTCGAATTTACTTTGATCCAGTTCGCACCGTGTAATGTTTGTAAAGCCTGCCATCTCCATGGATTCCGACAGCGTCTTTTCATCATAGATGAATTGATGCCCCCAATCCCGCACAAAATTATTGATGACAAAAGTATCATCGTGACAGGGCGCGTATGTTAAAAAGCTGTCTGACGCCCATTTTATATACTCTTTTTGCGGATCTGATTTCTCCTCTTTGTAGAGGTCAATCAGGAATGCCAGGTCAGGAGTTGATATTCTGATTCTCCCGTTTTTTCTTAAGACGCGGCGGCACTCGGATAACATCTGTAACCCCTGTGAATAAGAGATGTGTTCGATCATATGTTCGCAAAATATGTAATCGAATTCCTCGTCGCAAAAAGGAAACCGCCGGGTCGCGTCGAGATGAAGAACCGTTGCCGAATCAGGGAAGAGATCCGTATTAAGCCACCCGTCAAGGACGTGATCGCCGCATCCGATATGCAGTTTCCGTATTTCGTGAGCGCTGAAGTACTTCTCAATAATCCGGTGGTCAACTCGTCCGAGCTTCCTTGTGGCGTAGAAAAGGAGGTGCCGCGAGGCTCGCAATAATTCTGTCGCGACACCATCAAGATAAACCTTTTTAAGCAATTGCCTGATTTGCTCTCGCATTGCGGGTTTCCTCTTTGGGAACCTGAATATGCCTGTTTTAAATTATTTGGAATTTGCAGGAATCGTACTTCATTTAAGACTGAATGAAAAGAGAAAAATCATCATCATAAAATCAATGATGATGATTTTTAACACCCGGCGTTTGGTCTTTATTCCTGCGAATCCGGCAGCGGGCGCAAACATCTTCGCTTGCCCTGGGAGAGTTTCAATGATATTGAAAAGCGCAACGATGAACCGGGCTGCGGCAGTCCTGGGCCGGAATTATTTGCCCGCTATTTCCCGATAGCTTTTTCGAGCAATTGTATCAAATTGCCGGAATCGTTTTCACGGAATTTACGGGAAAATAAAGCTTCAGACCTCAACAAATTATTCATGTCGCTCTCGTTCAGAACTTTTGGCAGAGTTGCCCCTTTTACATTCCAATCAATATAATGGCAACCGTGTTCATTGAGATCAAAATAGCTGTTCAGATCATTTTCTTTTTCAAAATCGTGGGTTATGTTGGCGGCAAATGGAGAACTTTTCACGATTGAATGGAAAAATATTTCATCGGGGCAAAGGCTGTACTTGTGAAATGCTGTGTAGTCATTGTTGCTTTGGATAAATTTCATGATATATTTTATGCACTCTTCTGTCAGAGACCACCATGTACTACCATGGTAAAGTTTAATTTTATCATATATTTTTCGGGGTATCCTGGGAATCCGGCGGGTTATTTTTTGCAGAGGTATATCGTAAAAGTGGAGATAACGTACGTATTTATAGCGGCTGTCATTACATGAAGCATCGAGACGCCTGTCAACACGCATAAATTCTTTTTCAGAATCAAAGCATGCTTTTATATGATTTAGAGTTTTAATGGGGAAATCAGATCCGCTGAGAAAGCAAAATCGGGCGAAGCGCTCTTTGGAGTTCAAGCTTGCATTTAAAAGATTTAACATGGCTTCAACGACGCTGAAGCCACCCCAGTTAACCCTGATCCTGTATTGATCATCAAGAATGATTATGTTTTTATGTTCAGGGATACATTTTTTGAATTCAGCGGCATCAACCTTTCTGTCGATGTGAATAAAAATGCGCGTCCAGTCGCAACTTAAAGATTCAACAAGTTTGGCCAGATGAACAGGCTGGTCGTGCGCCATTATTAATATGGCCGCCTTCATCACTTTATATTCCTCCGTGAATAGCCGAACGATGCTGTCTTTTGCAGGTCATGCCGCGCCGATGGCGGTATTTG
>JBEKJX010000290.1:0-3897 GCA_050011015.1 Smithella sp. | reverse complement strand
CAGCTTAAACATGCCGTTGGCAATTAAGAAAGCCATTAATGATAAGGGGATTACGATAAGCAGGAAGAACACGCCTCCTATATTTAAAGACCGCTTATCTTTTTTAGTTTTTGACATTACTATTTCCCCCTAACCTTTGTTATTTTGTAGTTAATTTGTTTTATATTAACCCAAAAAATAACGCATGTAAGGGTTAGCATAGAGAAGAACCAGAGAAACGACCAGCGCGTAAATCGCGATGGATTCGGCCATGGCCATACCAACCAGCATGGTCATCATAATTTTGCCCTGTACTCCGGGATTTCTTCCAACTGCCTGACAAGCACCACTTGCTGCGTTACCAATACCTGCGCCAGCGCCGATAGCTCCGAGGCCGATGGCCAGACCTGCGCCGATCATTGCGGCCATAGCAAAGTATACTTTAATGTACGATTCACCTGCCGGAATAGCTTCCGCTGCGAAAACTAGCGGACTCGCTACGAGCAGAACGGCTATGGATGTAAGCGCGGTTAGAATTTTTTTACCAAATTTGTGTGACATTGTTTATCTCCTTTCATAATAAAATGTTTATTATTACTTCCTGTTACCATAACATAAATCAAGAGCCATGGGAATGAGAAATAATTTAACTTATTCTGTTCGAAATTACTGCATGACTTGTGCCATAGGACATGTATTAGAAAAATATTTTCCAATGCCGGACAGCGTTACTGCTGAAAAAATATCTGTCTAATTTATTGAGATTGCTTTATTTCACAATAAATAAAAAATTAAAAAAAATAATATAAAAAATATCTGCAAGATATTTTTTACAAACGTAACAGCGTCATAATTTATGAAAGCATTTAATGTTTTGTTAAACGCACCTCTATAAAACATTAAAATCATTTTGTGGCAGGCGGTTGTTCACGTCGGATTGTTTGTCTGTTCTCTCCTATTTACACATCTGCGATAATTTTTTACGGAGTGTTGCTCCAATATTCTTTTCGCCTGGCCTGACAAACGTTTTCTGATAAATATAGGGCTCGCTTCAGGCGATTATTAAAATCACATTCAACTCAAACACTTGTAATCGCTGGTTTTGCGCTTCGCCAGGCTTTCTTTGCTAAAACGCTTTCAATGGCAGTTCAAATGGATATTATTGGGGCAGCAGACAGTTTTGTACAGCCACGGGAAGTACTTTTTTATATTTTTATTGAAATTTTCCGTTAAGGCCGTTAATATCGTGAAAATAAAATAAGAAACTTTCATTAAAGGATAATTATGCAGGAGCTTTTGACGGCAGTCGCTTACCCTATCGTATGGCTTTTTTGTTCTTATATTTTAAAAATTGAAAGTGGTTTGGCAAAACTTCTTATTTCACTGACAGCGGCAATTCTTGTTTATGTCTTAATAGGCATTAAGCTTTCCCATAAAGAAAATAAAAAGGATAAAGAATATTAGGTGACTTTATTCAATAAAATTAAAATCCTTCTCTATAAGGCTGTGAGAGTGCGCATTTGGTTTGCGAGCATCACGGTTATCATCCTGTTTCTGCTTTTAGCTCTGACAGTAAACAACGCCCGCGAAAAGGATATTGTGGATATCTTCAGCCGGCAGCAGCTAGTCAATGTTCAAAACACCGCAAAAATAATGACAGATGTTTTTTCGCAGGTAGGAAAAAATATTGCTTTATTTTCTCATTTTGATCCGCAGTTAAAAATGCCGCCCGAAGAAATTGACAGTTATTGCAAAATATTGTCTTCCGGATGGGAAAACACTTTTGACACGATTGTCCTTTTTGACGCCACAGGCAAGGTGAAGAACGTTTACCCGGAGAATAGTCATCCGGCAATAAATTTGTCGGATCATTTTAATATTATCCGGCAAAAACAAAAACAATATTTAGGCCTGGCTTTGCCGGAACCATCAAGTGCAATCAATTTAAAACAAAAAACAGACAGGTATCTTGTTGTTGGCTATCCTGTAAAGCGGCAAGACGGTAAATTTACCGGAGCGTGGTTAGTTTCATTTTCTCTTTCGGCGGTTGTGGATAAATATAATAAACAAACAGTAAATAATGAGTTGGGCGAACTCTTGTTAATAGATGAAAAACAACAAATAATTATTCATCACGATTCAGAATTTATCGGGAAAGACATAAATGATATTCTGAAAAACGGCAGTGAAACGAAAATGGATTTTTCATCAGATAAAGGCGGTTACTTTGAATCGATTGTTCTTCAGAGCGGTAAAAAACAGCAGCGCAGCATTATTGCTTATTATCCATTGATCAATGGAGATAAAAAATGGACTCTTCTGGTTGTTGCTTCTTACAGTCAGGTCATTTCACCTCTTCGCAAAACTTTTTTCTACACGCTTTTCAGTTCATTATTGCTCATTATCATTGTGATCATTGCCAGTATGTCTTTTGCCTATAAAGAGGGTAAAAGATTGCGCATCAAGGAAGAGAAGAAGAGATTAAACGAGCGGAAGGACTGGCAGGAAAAACTGCTGCGGGAAAAGAAAACTATAGAGGGCATTATTGAAGGTTCGCCCATTCCCAGCTTTGTCATTAACAATGAACATAAAGTCATATTATGGAATCGAGCCTGCACGGAGCTCACAGGTTATTCCGCCCAGGACATGCTTGGCACCGATAATCACTATAAACCTTTTTATTCCGTCAAAAGACCGCTTGTCGCGGATTTAATCATTGATAATGAGACGGAAGCTTTGAGTAAATATTACGGTAACAAGAAAGTGAAAAAAGCTGAAAAATTGTTGGGCGCGCATGAAGTAACTGATTATTTTGAGAATCTTGGCGGCCGCAGCCGGGTTTTATATTTTCTGGCGGCTCCTATTTATGATGAAAAAGGTAAAATTATAGCGGCAATTGAAACACTGCAGGATATTTCTCGCGAAAAGGAAATGACGAAAAGTTTAAGCGAGTACGCCGAGACACTGCAAAATGAATTAATCGAGAATATTGAATTGCGGCGGCAGATTGAAGACCTGTACAACTATTTGCAATCGATAGTAAATAGTTTGCCGGATAAGATTTATGAAATAGATGAAAAGGGCATTATTAATTTCATGAGCCGCGGTTTAAAGAATAGAGAAGAACCGTATTCCAGTGAATTTAAAAAAAGACATTTTTTAGAATTTGTCACGTCCGGATATGAAGAGTTCGTATTATCTAAATGGGAAGACGCGAAAAAAGGTATTTATAAACCTTATGAAATTGAAGCAAAGAATAAAGAAGGCCGCAAACATAATCTTTTGATCACCACTTCTCCCGTTATAGGAACCAATCATTATCTCCTGGTTCAACGTGATATTACTGAATTTAAAAATCTGGAGAAGAAACTTTACGACAGCCAGAAACTGGCCGCTCTCGGACAGTTGTCGGCGGGGATAGCTCATGAAATACGCAATCCTCTTTCTTCAATCAAAATGAGTTTGCAAATACTGGCAAAACGCATGAATCCTGAAGGAAACGATTTAAAGAGATTTAAGATTGCGGAAAGAGAAGTGGATCATTTGGAGATGCTGGTCAGTAATATCTTGGCTTTTGCCAAACCTGTGGAACCGAAGAAAGCCCCCGTGGATTTATCCAAAGTCCTGGAGCAGGCTATAGACATGGCGGAAAAAGGAATTGCCGATAAAAAAATTGAAATACAAACTGAATTCAGCGATGTGCTTCCCGTGACAGTTGATGCGGCGATGATGGCCGACGCTTTTTTAAATGTTATCCGCAACGCGCTGGAAGCAGAGGCGGAGCATGGCAAAATCATAGTTTTGCTGCGCTATTTTGATGCGGCCCGTCAGTCAGTGGCTGTGGAGATTAAAGATACGGGCGGCGGCATTAATGAAGCAGAGATGCCGCATATATTTAATCCTTTCTTCACGCGTAAA
>JBEKJX010000289.1:0-3942 GCA_050011015.1 Smithella sp. | reverse complement strand
CCACATCGAAGAAAATGAAACCGGAAAATAATCTTCTGCGCGAATTTTACCTCGATAAGAATACGGGTATTCCCACGATACCGCAGATAATGAGTTCCAGTCCGGATGACTTCACAAAGCTTGCCAATGCGTTATACGACATTGGATACGGCACGGTAAACTGGAATCTCGGCTGTCCCTTCCCTATGGTTGTGAAGAAGGGCAAGGGAGCGGGTTTGCTTTGTCATCCGGACAAGATCGAATCTTTTCTCGAAAAAACGATATCTGATTTAAAACCGGAATTATCGATAAAGCTCAGGATAGGGTTTAAATATCCCGACGAAGTGCTGCAACTCATCCCGATTTTCAACAAGTTTCAGCTTGAGGAATTGATCATCCATCCGAGGACTGCTGTGCAGATGTATGAAGGGGAGGTAGATCTTGATATGTTCGCGCAATGTCTTGGCCTCTCAAAACACAGGATTGTCTATAACGGGGATATCGATTCTGTCCGGAAATATGAGATGCTCTCAAAACGTTTCAGATCAATAGATCGGTGGATGATCGGCAGGGGCATGCTGGAAAACCCATTCCTAGCCGAAGAAATTAAATTCAATACCGAAAAGCCTTATACTGAAAAAATCAAAATCATCAGGGCTTTCCATGATCAATTGTTTACTGAATATTTAAAAATTTTGTCCGGCCCTTCGCATATTGTAAATAAGATGAAAGAAATATGGACATATATGGGCGGCTTTTTTGAAAACAGGAAAAAAATACAAAAGAAAATATGGAAAACTCATCACAGGGATAATTATATTGATGTTGTAAACAAAATATTTGATGAGCTTATTCGCTATTAGGCGAAGTTTGTTTGACAATAGAGGTAAGGGGTTTGCGCTTGATGCCGAATTCATGCCAGATAATCATCGGCGCCGTCCATTATCTTTTGCGGTCAGGAATCCTTTAGTTCATACTGGTAATAAATATCATCATCACCCGCTGTAAGACTCCTGACCATGGTCGCAACGGATTTCTTTCCGAAAACTTTGAGTGCCTGCTTAAAGTAACCCATAAGAAGTTTCTCGAAGTATACATGTTTGATGGGAAATCCGGTGATTTTGATATGAGCAACGTTGTTTTCTAACCGTGCGGTAACCGCGCCGCCGTCATAATAGGTCGACCATAGTTTAGGCATGGCCGATTCGACGAACTGCTTTATATCCTTTGTCAGCAGATAAGAACTGTATGGGCCTCCAGGCGACAGGGCATATTTGGCGCCTACCATCCCAAACATCACATATGAATTTTTATCCCTGTTGAAGCACTCATCAATCAGCGCGTCAAAAAAAATGATGATTTTATCCAGCGGAATAAGAGTAATAGACATGATAACATTTTTAAAATAATTGTCCTTCGCTGCCAGTTCGGCCATAAATGAATTCCAGCGTTTTTCGCCGAAAGCTTCGATGACGGTAGCCTTTGTGGTAGTATAAACGGTACCTTTTACGTTCATATCTAATCCTCCCAAGGATGCATTTATGGATCAAATCCACGTCGACATGTATATATTTTGTAATGCATAATATGCAAGCATAATATTTATCTTGTTATAATGTATAAAAGATGCCGGCTTTCTTTAGACAAAAGAACGATTCGATGCAAAAAACATATTTACAAATGGCAATCATCAATGATGACAACTACCCCCCACCCCATATTTTGCGGACAGGATTATCTTGACATGCAAGATTGCATTTCCTATACTTTTGCCCGTAAAGATTTTCAGGTGTCAACTTTGTGATTCGGAACAATTTTGACCGGTAATAAAGAGATAATTAACTTCTAGATAGGAGGAGCTAAAAAGAATGATGAGCAACATCTTTAAAAAATCAAATCGGATGGTATTGCTTACGGCCGGAATATTATTCGCCGTGCTGGCTGTCCGTCCTGTTTTTGCTGATTATACCGGTCATGTCGGATCCTTCAAAAGCGAAAAAAACGCGATTGTATTCATTCATAAAATGAAAGCTAAAGGGCTTGTCGCCTATTACCAGAAAGAAAATGTTCCGGGGAAAGGAGAATTTTACAGAGCATACATTGGCGAATACAAAACAAGGCCGCTTGCCCAAAAAGCTCTCGCTAAACTAAGAAAAGACGGTGACATTGATTTTTTTCAGATTCAAAAAACGGCAGAAAAAATCTGGGGAACAGCAACCAATAGAGCGGGGATTACTCCGCAGATCAGCGAGCCGGCACAGAAACCAGAAAACAAACCTGACGTTGCTGCGCATACCAGCGAACCGGTGCAAAAACCGGAAGACAAAATAGAGGCCGCAGCGCAAAAGACCGAGCCGGTACAGAAATTGGAAAACAAAACTGAGGCAGTAACGCAGAAGAACGAACCAGCGCAGAAACCGGAAGACAAAACTGAGGCAGTAGCGCAGAAGAACGAACCGGCACAGAAATCGGAAAATAAAGCAGAAGTTTCTGCGCAAACCAATGAACCGGTACAAAAACCGGAAGATAAAATAGTGGTCGCAGTTCCAAAGAATGAGCCGGCACAAAAACCGGAAAAGAAAATGGAACTCGCGGAACAAAAGAACGAACCGGAGCAGAAAACTGCACCATCCATCGATACCCGGCACTATTATGACGGAATAAAAGGAATTGTCTTGAAGAATGGAAGAATTATTAAGGGGCGAATAATAAGTATCGATGAGAATGACGTACTGAAGATCCGTACAAGAAGTGGGAGAATTTTATCATATTCTTTTATCAGAGATGTTAAGGAATACATAACAGAACCGTAATTAGATGTCTGAAACGAGAAGCAAGAAAGTTGCGGATGAGTCAAAAACCGTGAGAGCAGGGTCAGCAATGACCCTGCTTTTTTTTGCACATTTTAATCAGTAATCATACTGCCCCGCTTTATTACTTTATCCGGTAATGTCTCGCAAAGAGTAAACCGGAAAAACCGGCACAAAGCAGGCCACCCACAGACCAGGCGCCAATACCAACGGTGGCGGGAACAAGATAGAGAGCGGCAGCGCCGCAGGCCGGACCCATAAACAGCCCCGCTCCGATCATCGCCTCATGAAGGCCGGCGTTGGAACCCTGATTTTCCATCACATTCATGGAATAGTAAAGAGATGAGTAATAAATGAGTCCGATCGACAGGCCGAAACCAACTTGCGAGACTAAAAGCAGTCCAATCGATTGCGACATGAGAACGCTGAAAAAGCAAACGATCATTAATAGAAAAGATCCTGCCAGCCACCGGAAACGGTAATGCCAACCCGTCCATCGCCACAAAATCGCAAAAGTAGCGAGCCGGGCAAACATCCAGATTGAACAGACAATGCCTGCCATGCCTGTGGAAAGATCAAGCTTTTCCGCAATGGAGGGAATCAACGGGATGATAGTGTTGATTGCCACATAGGAGAAAGGGTTGGCGATCCAGGCCATTCGCAGGAACAGTCTGGTGTTTGCAGGATTTACAGCCTGTGCTAAATGTGCTAAAGGCGTGTCACAACTTTGACGATCATTTTCTTTTTTCAGCAATCTCGCGGCGTATGCTATCAGGGCAAGCTCGACGACTGTCAGCCCAAGGGGCAGCCAGAACAAACTTGTCATACCTAATTTTTCAAGCAGCATACCGGCCGTAAAATATCCTACCGCGCCTCCGGCAGCCCATGTCACATTATAGATGCCGATCAACTTCGGCAGCGACACGCCTGCCCGGTCACTGATAAGCGCTTCCAGAGACGGCCAGATAAAACAAATTCCCGCTGTCCACAAGCCATACACTACGACCTGCGCCGTTGGAGCAGGAAATGCTGCGCCTAAGGCCAGCGACAAAATGATGCCGCAGGCGCCAATGTAGAGCATCCTGATGCATCCATAACGATCCGCCAATTTGCCGCTCTGCCAGGCCGCGATAATATAGACAAAACCGCCGAT
>JBEKJX010000288.1:0-3948 GCA_050011015.1 Smithella sp. | reverse complement strand
CACTCGAAGAAGAAAAGGTTGATATCATCTTCGGGTATCCCGGAGGAGCCGTTCTTGATATTTACGATCAGCTTTATAAAAGTAATACGAAACATATTTTAGTCCGGCATGAGCAGGGCGCTGTGCATGCCGCTGACGGCTATGCCCGCGCAACGGGAAAAGTGGGAGTATGCCTTGTTACGTCAGGTCCCGGAGCCACTAATACCGTTACCGGCATCGCCACGGCGAATATGGATTCCATTCCTCTTGTCGTTTTTACAGGACAGGTGCCCACGGGACTTATCGGCAATGATGCTTTTCAGGAATGCGATATTACAGGAATAACACGTCCCTGCACAAAGCATAATTTTCTGGTGCGCAATATTGACGATCTCGCTTCGACGATTAAGGAAGCATTTCATATCGCCCGCTCGGGAAGACCGGGTCCGGTTCTTGTTGATTTGCCCAAAAATGTAATGGTGGCGGAAACAGAATATGATCCCGCCAATATAAAAATAAGAAATTATGAAGCGTTATACAAACCGGCTCCAAAGAAAATGGCCAATTTCTTTGAAATGCTGACTTCAGCTAAGAGACCTCTGATTATGACCGGCGGCGGTGTTATTCTCGGAAAAGCCTCCGCGCAACTGACGGGGCTAGCCAGAAAATGTCAGATTCCGGTTACCGGCACTTTGATGGGGCTTGGTTCTTTTCCCGGGAGCGATCCCCTATGGCTGGGAATGCTGGGAATGCACGGCACTTACTACGCGAATATGGCCATCAGCCACTGCGATTTGCTTATTGCCGTTGGTGTGAGATTTGACGACAGGGTCACCGGCACCATTGAGACATTCGCCGCCAACGCCAAAATTGTCCAGATTGATGTTGACCCATCCTCCATTAATAAAAATGTTGCCGTTGATTTGCCGATAATCGGCGATACCGGAGCGGTGCTTAAGGATTTGCTTAAATTCCTGGATGAACATAATTATACGCATGAAATTGCCCAGAGGCAGGAATGGCTGGAGCAGATTGCCGAATGGAAAGAAAATGTGCCGCTGACGTATTGTCAGAATGGCAAGGATATTAAGCCGCAGTTTGTAATTGAAACCCTATATAAATTGACTAAAGGCGACGCGATTATCACAACGGAAGTGGGTCAAAATCAGATGTGGACAGCGCAGTTTTTCTCTTTTGATAAGCCCAATACTTTTATTTCTTCGGGAGGATTGGGAACAATGGGTTTCGGCCTGCCTGCGGCTATCGGCGTCAAATGTGCCTTTCCGGATAAGCAGGTTGTGGATATCGCCGGCGACGGCAGCATCCAGATGAATATTCAGGAACTGGCCACCGCCGTGCAATACAAAATTAACGTGAAAATAGTCCTGTTGAACAATGGCTATCTGGGAATGGTGCGTCAGTGGCAGGAATTGTTTTACGAGAAACGCTATTCGCATACCGATATGACTTACGCCCCGGACTTTGTGAAATTAGCGGAGGCATTCGGCGTTGTCGGTCTGCGAGCCAGTAAACCGGAAGAAGTGGAAGCCGTTCTCCAAAAGGGGCTTTCCCTGGATAAGCCGGTGCTGATGGATTTCAGGGTGTCACGTGAAGAGGGTGTTTATCCCATGGTGCATCCTGGTGATTCAATTGCCAACATGTCGCTGGGGAGCAGAGAAATGATTAACTAAAGACTTGGTGGAAAGCCACCGGCAGGGCCCTGCTTCGCCTATGCGGATAAAGGCAAATGCCTTGCGCGTCTTCCATCCGGAACTTTTGACGAGGCCTTTAAATAATAATGAATAATGACGAGGTTAAAAATGGAAAAAAAGGAACACATAATTTCAATACTTGTTCACAACAAGCCTGACGTGCTTGCCAGGATTGCCGGAACGCTGGGCGGTAAAGGCTATAACATTGAAAGCCTCAGCGTGAATTCGACTACGCAATACGAAATATCAAAAATAGTTATGACCACCGTAGGCACTCAGGAAACGGTCAATAGAATTGAGGGCCAATTGCAGAGGCTTGTTGATGTTGTTCAGGTTGATGATTTAACTAATGTGGAATCAATTCACCGCGAGCTTATTCTTGTCCGCCTGAATTTAACAACAGATAAAAAAGAACAGATCAAGAAAGCGGTTGACGCAAATAAATGGAAAGTAATAGTGTCCGCCGATACCTATATAATCTTGGAAATAACCGGCGATCAGTCACAAATTGGTTTTGCTTTGGCGCGTCTGGAGCCGCTTGGTATCGCTGATATAACAAGAACAGGAATTATAGCGTTGAATTTGGAAAATTAACAAACTTATCAATATTAAATTATAGGGGGTTATCATGGCAAAAATTAATTTTGGCGGCGTTATGGAAGACGTCATTACATCGAAAGAATTTCCACTGAAAAAAGCTCAGAAAGTTTTGAAAAATGAAGTTGTGGCGGTGTTGGGTTACGGCGTTCAGGGGCCGGCGCAGGCTTTTAATCTGAGAGATAACGGCATTAATGTAATTATCGGTCAGGTAAAAGAAGATAAACGATACTGGAAAAAGGCCATCGCCGATGGCTGGGTGCCCGGCAAAACGCTTTTTCCTATTGAGGAAGCGGTTCAGCGGGGCACGATCATTCAATATCTTGTTTCTGATGCCGCACAGAAGATTCTCTGGCCCAAGGTCAAGGCCAATCTGAAAAAAGGCGACGCGCTTTATTTTTCGCACGGATTCTCCATTGTTTATAAGAAGCAGACCGGTGTTATTCCGCCTGCTTTTGTAGATGTTATCATGGTTGCGCCTAAAGGATCGGGGACCAGTGTCCGCAGAAATTTTCTGGATGGCAGCGGCATAAATTCCAGCTTTGCCGTGCATCAGGATTTCACCGGCCGCGCCATGGAAAGAACTCTGGCTTTGGGCATCGCCATCGGCTCAGGGTTTTTATTCCCGACCACTTTCCAGATGGAAGTTTACAGTGATTTGACCGGCGAACGCGGCGTGCTCATGGGCGCGCTGGCGGGAATGATGGAGGCGCAGTACAATGAACTGCGCAAGCATGGCCATACTCCCAGCGAAGCCTTCAACGAAACAGTTGAAGAACTCACCCAAAGCCTTATTCGACTGGTTGCGGAAAACGGCATGGATTGGATGTACGCCAATTGCTCAGCCACGGCTCAGCGAGGAGCTCTGGATTGGCGCCATAAGTTCCGCAAAGCGGTGGCACCGGTATTTACCGAACTTTATAAATCCGTCGCGACCGGTAAAGAAACGGAAATTGTGCTGAGAGTCAACAGCGCTCCGGATTACAAAGTTAAGCTGGAAAAAGAACTCAAGGAAATGCGTGATTCGGAAATGTGGAAAGCGGGAGCCGCCGTTCGCGAATTGAGACCGGAAAAACGGAAAAAATAGCAGACAGCTCTGTAAAGAGTCCCCGGCATTCGCCAGGATACGCATCTGCGGAGTTTAGCGAATGCTGGGGTTGAGCTGCGTGGCAATCTTTATTTATTAAGAAATTTGTTAAATTAAAAGGGAGAGAAAACAATGAGAAGCGATCTCATGAAAAAAGGTTTGGAGCGGGCGCCGCATCGTTCACTTTTTAAGGCGATGGGCTATACGGATGAAGAAATTGCGCGGCCATTGATTGGTGTTGTAAATTCCGCCAATGAAATTATTCCCGGACACATCCATCTGGATTTAATCACTCAGGATGTTAAAGCGGGAATCCGTATGGCTGGCGGCACACCAGTGGAATTTCCGGTCATCGGGGTTTGTGACGGCATCGCGATGGGACATGCCGGTATGAAATATTCACTTGCCAGCCGCGAACTGATTGCCGATTCCATCGAGATTATGGCCAATGCTCATCCTTTTGACGCTCTCGTGTTCATTCCTAATTGCGACAAGATTATTCCCGGCATGCTCATGGCGGCATTGCGCCTGAACATTCCGGCTATTTTCATCAGCGGCGGTCCGATGCTGGCG
>JBEKJX010000287.1:0-3954 GCA_050011015.1 Smithella sp. | reverse complement strand
TTTATCCTTCTTTATGGTTTCACTCATTATGGCTCATCGTTTTTCTGCAGTCTTTTATCGTTGCACATATTCTTCGTCTTACGCTGCGAATTGTTTTCCGGGTAACATCGATAATCGCTTATCTGGTAATGATAGTTCTTCTGTGTCTGTTCACAAATCTGCCATGGTTTACAGGTTTTATCATGCCGGATATCTTTACCGGCGTTCTGATTCTTTCGCTTTATCTTTTAATGTTCTGCAGAGGAACCCTTGCTTTCTGGGAGAGAAGTTATCTTTTCCTCCTGACAGTCCTCTGTGTCACAGTTCATCTTTCGCATATTCCTCTTGCTGCGGGCATGATCGGCGCAACCTGGCTTTTCCGGGTGTTGATCAAAAAAAACGGCCGTTTGCCGGTGCCGCATTTGCCCGGCGCATCTTTTGCAATATTGCTGGCTTTTATGCTCATCATAGCCAACAACTACCGTATTTATAGTGCTTTTACCTTTTCTCCCGACGGCTATGTTTTTCTTCTTGCCAGGTTTGTGGCTGATGGTGAGGCGGCAAAATATCTTAAGGAGTCTTGTCCTGAAAGAAAATATAAACTTTGTGCCTACATCGACAAACTTCCCGCCGATTCTGATAAGTTTCTTTGGTCTGCAGAAAGCCCCTTACGCAAGGTTGGATGGATAAATGGATATCGTCAGGAAGGAAAGGAGATTGTCAGGAAGATCATACTAAACCATCCTTTCCCGGTAATCAAGAATTCCTTTAAAAATTCCGTTCTTCAGTTGCCCATGATAAATAATGGGTATGGACTCTGCTCCTACATTAATGAACCATATCCTACCGACGAAATCAGGACATATTACCCGTGTGATTTCCATGCCTATGCAACATCAAGGCAAAGCCTCAATCAGTTATCTTTGAATACGTTTAATCGTCTTCACCGTATAATAATTTGTTTCAGCTTGCTGATTACAGTTGCAATGTTTTTCATTTGTTTAAAGCATAAACAATATCTGCCTCTCCTTTTGCTGATTTCGATTGTTTGTGCGTATGTTCTTAGTTCTTTTATCACCGGCGCATTATCTAATCCCCACAATCGATACGGAAGCCGCATTATCTGGCTGCTGCCATTTTTCAGTTTTGCTTCGTTAATTCATATTATCAAATTCTGGAAAGAATATAACCGGCGATCACCTCGAACAGGCAATGCCTGAATACGGGAGAAAAACAATATTTACCTGCATTGCCTGTCATTGAAAAAACTGTTAATCAGCCTTACCCGTCATAAATCTCTATTGCGTAATCCGGGATAAAAATAATTCCTGTTAAAAAATAGTCATTTTCATTGCAAAATTAAACTAATCCCCTGCCCTTCCCGGCAATGATCCGGAAATATTATGATTAAATTTGTCTTGATTTTACTTGCCGGATACGTTAGAAACCCGCATTTAAATCCATCTGCTTTTTAGAACACAGCACGGAGGCATTGAAAGGAGTTTTCATGGCAAAATACGAATCAAAATCTCTCAGAAATTTAGCAGTAGCCGGACACGGCGGAACTGGTAAAACATCCCTATGTGAATCTTTTTTATTTGTTTCAGGAAAAAGCGAACGACTAGGAAGAGTTGATGACGCCACATCCTGTATGGATTTTGAACCCGAAGAGCAAAAAAAACGGATATCCATTAGCTCGGCGGCAAATTTTGTCGAATTGGAAAAACATAAAATTAACTTTATTGACACACCGGGAGATTCTAATTTTACCTTTGATACAAAATGCTCAATGAGTGTTGTGGAAAACGCTGTTATCGTAGTTGACGCTGTCGGCGGTGTTGAATTTCAGACGCAAAAAGTCTGGGAATTAGCTGACGAATTCAAACTGCCCCGTATTATTTTTATCAACAGACTGGATAAAGAACGCGCTATTTTTAACACAGCGCTGGAAAGCATCAAAACAAAATTAAAGAAAAAAGCGACTCCGGTTTGCCTGCCTATCGGCTCCGAAGATAAATTCAACGGCATTGTCGATTTAATCGAAATGAAAGCCTATTTGTTTGCCGATAACAAAGGCATTGGAAAAGTCGTGGATATACCCGCGGATATGATGGAAGAAGTAAATAATTTACGCGGCTCAATGGTGGAGGATATTGCTGAAGCCGACGACGAACTGATGAATAAGTATCTCGAAGCCGGAGAGCTCTCGGCGGATGAACTGAAAGCCGGTTTAAAGAAAGGCGTTTCCTCGGGAAGCTTGATTCCTGTCATGTGCGGTTCCGCAGTTAAAGGCATCGGAATATCCATGCTGATGGATTTAATTGTCAACACCTTTGCTTCGCCTGTTGATCGCGGGCCAAAATCAGGCAAAAAACCTGGAACAGATGATGTTGAAGAGCGGCAGCCGTCCGAAGACGCTCCGTTTTCCGCTATTGTCTTTAAAACTATCGCCGATCCGTACGCCGGAAGACTGACCTTATACCGCGTTTATTCCGGTAAACTCGGTCCCGATACCTCCGTGTATAATTCGACCCGAAAAATCACGGAAAAATTCGGTCACATTTTTTTTCTCGAAGGCAAAACACAGAAACAGGCGGAAGGCCTTATCCCCGGTGATATTGCCGGTGTCGCCAAGCTCAAGGATACTGTAACAGGCGATACGCTTTGCTTTGAAAAAGCGCCGATCATTTTCGACAAGGTGGAAATACCTCATCCTATCATGTCTTTTGCCATCGAACCGAAATCACGCGGTGATGAAGACAAGATTGCATCTTCTATTCACCGCCTGACGGAAGAGGACCCGACGATTGTCTTTTCGCGCAATGTTCAGACCAAGGAAATGATTCTTTCCGGCATGGGACAGGTGCATATTGAAGTGAATATCGAAAAAATGAAAAGAAAATTCGGCGTGGAAGTCAATCTGAATACGCCGAAAGTTCCCTACCTGGAAACCATCAAAGGTAAAACAAACGTCCAGGGCAAATACAAGAAGCAATCCGGCGGACGCGGTCAGTTTGGTGATTGCTGGATAGATATTGAGCCGTTACCGCGCGGCGGCGGTTTTGAGTTTAATGATAAAATTGTCGGCGGCGTTATTCCAGGCCAATACCGTCCGGCCGTCGAAAAAGGCATTGTGGAAGCGGCGGCCAAAGGAGTGATCGCCGGTTATCCCGTTGTGGATTTTAGAATAAATCTGACATTCGGATCTTACCACACAGTGGATTCGTCAGAAATGGCTTTTAAAATTGCCGGATCGATGGCCTTTCAAAAAGGCGTTATGGATTGTCAACCGATTCTGCTGGAACCGATTGTCAATATTGATATCGAGGTTCCCGACGAATACATGGGCGATGTGATCGGCGATCTCAACAGCCGTCGAGGCCGGGTTCAGGGCATGGATACCAACGGCACCAATCAGGTTATTAAAGGACAAGTTCCTCTGGCGGAAATCCTCAAATACGCACCCGATTTACGTTCGATGACGAGTGGACGCGGCAACTTTACCTATACAGAATCGCATTATGAGGAAGTTCCCTCATATATTGCTGAGAAAATTATTGCCGAATCGAAAAAAGAAGAAGAATAAAATAATTGAAGCTCTCCCAAGGCAGGCCACGGAGAATGCGCTCGCTTCCGAATTCACATTCCATAAGTTCCCGCTATGTCACGGGAATTTATGGAATGTTTTTGATTAATCTTCCCCCAAACCCCAGGAGCGCAAAAGAAAATCCTGCTGTAATTCTGCCGGCGCTGAAACATGCTTTTGAAATTCTTAATGAAGATGACCCGGAATGTGCTTCTCCATAAACCTTAAAGCGTTGCGTTGATGCGTTCCCATCCAGAAAATTTTAAGGCAACGGGGGCATCGATTATATTCAGTGCAATTTTCAAAAACAAACGACGGCACTAAATCACGAACTTCTTCTCTGTCCACAGGATTCAGCTTTTGGTTGCACTCAAGATAAATTCCGAACA
>JBEKJX010000286.1:0-3955 GCA_050011015.1 Smithella sp. | reverse complement strand
ATGGAGTAGGTGATTCCTTCCAGCGCATCGGAGAGGCAGTGCGCAAAGTCATACATGGGATAAATGACCCATTTTGTCCCTGTCCGGTAATGAGGTTCCCGTTTGATACGATAGATAATAGGATCGCGCATGACAATGTTCGGCGCGGCCATGTCAATTTTAGCGCGAAGAACATAGGCGCCGTCGGGAAACTCGCCTGCCCGCATCCGTTGAAACAGGTCGAGATTCTCTTCCACCGGACGGTTGCGATAGGGACTTTCCTTGCCGGGTTCGGTGAACGTTCCGCGATGTTCCCTTATTTCATCGGGGCTCAGAGAGCATACATAGGCGTTTCCGGATTTGATAAGCTCAATGGCAAACTGATAAATTTTCTCGAAATAGTCGGATGCGTAAAACAGACGATCTTCCCAGTCAAATCCCAGCCAATGGATATCGTGTATGATTGATTCCACAAATTCCATGGATTCTCCCGCCGGGTCGGTATCGTCCATTCTGAGGTTACAGGTTCCCTTATATTGTCCGGCAATGCCGAAGTTGAGGCATACGGACTTGGCGTGTCCGATATGAATATAGCCGTTCGGCTCCGGAGGAAAACGGGTGGCGACACGACCGTCGTTTTTGTTGGTTTTCAGGTCATCATCTATGAAATCACGGATAAAATCGGTCGGGTTTGAGGTTGTGTCCTGTGTCATATATTAAAGCTCCTTAACTTATATAAAATGCGGATTGGAATCTATAATATTCATGGAAATATATCAAGGGTATAACTTCATAAAAGCGATTTACAATTTATTATCACAAAGGAAATTGACTTTTACAAAAAGAAGCCTTATAATTTCACTTGTATTGGTAATTTTCGTTTAATTTCTTGCATGAAACAAAAGAGACAGGATAAAGAAAGGAGGCAAGATAAAAGATGGCTACAGTGAATATTACCATCAATGGCCGGAAAATAACCACACAGGCGGGAAATACGGTTCTTCAGGCTGCCCGGCAGGAAGGAATTGACATTCCGACACTGTGTGAACATCCGGCATTGTCTGCTGTCGGCGCCTGCCGAATCTGCATAGTTGATATTAAAGGACAACGCAATTTGCAAACCTCCTGCACCTTTCCGGTGAGCGATGGAATGGAAATAGAAACAGAGTCGCCTCCGGTGATCAAAGCCAGAAAATTAGTTCTGGATTTGCTTTTTTCCGAAAGAAATCACTTCTGTCCCTATTGTGAAATGAGCGGCAGCTGTGAACTGCAGGAACTGGGTTACCGTTACGGCATCGATCACTGGGCGTTTCCGACTTATACAAAAGCATTTCCCCTCGATGCCACAAATAAATACTATCTGATGGATCACAACCGCTGCGTTTTATGTCAACGCTGCGTTCGGGCCTGTGAACAACTGGCAGCTAATCATACCCTGGGCCTGGGCCAGCGCGGGAATGAGACTATGGTGCATGCGGATGCAAATGTTCCTCTTGGTGAATCGACTTGTATTTCCTGCGGCACATGTACTCAGGTATGTCCTACAGGCGCCCTGTTTTACAAAAGAAGCGCTTATATGGGGCGTGACAGCCTGATGCAGAATATTAAAAGCACCTGCGGCCAATGCAGTATCGGCTGTGGAATGGAGATTGTGACACGCGGCGGCAATGTTCTTCAAATCAAGGGAGATTGGGATGCGCCGGTGAATCATGGCCTGCTTTGCAAGATGGGCCGCTTTGAACCTTTATATGATGACCGGAAAAGGGTTACCGAACCGCTGCTCCGCAATAAAGAGGTGCTGGAACCGGTAAGCTGGGATAAAGCTTTTGATGTCATGGTAAAACTGATAGGCAGCGCAAAAGCGAACCAGACCGGTGTGCTTGCTTCCAGTTACGCGACCAATGAAGCTCTTTATTTAATCAACAAACTGTTTAGCGATAAACTGAAGGTGTCCAATATCGGTCTGCTCAATGGCGTAGCGCCGCAAATTTTTAAAAAGCCGCAAAGCGCTCTTGCCGAAATCGCCAAAAGCGACATTATCCTGGTCGTCGGCGTAAATCCTGTCGAGGATCAACCGGTGGCGTCTTTTATGATTAAACGCGCTTTGGATAAAGGGGCTCGCCTGATCATTGTTGATGATAAAGAAAATGGTCTTGCTCCGTTTGCCTATATGAGTGTGGGAACAGGCGATATTGACAAAGCCGTTGAGATCGCCAACAGGGCGGAAAACCCGATGGTAATATACGGTTCGGAAATTACTAAAAATCTGGCTGTGGCGATAAAGAAACTGGAAAAACAGGCTCAGTTTATTATCATTGAGTCAGGCGTCAATACGCGCGCCGCGAAAGCTTTCGGAATCAACGGCGGATTCAGCCCCTCAGGGATCAAGTTGTTATACATTTTGCAGGGGGAACAGAATTGCGACGGAAAAGATGTGTTGAAGAAAGTGCCCGAGGGCGCTTTCAAGATAGTTCAGTCAAGTTTTTTATCGGAGCTGACCGCAAAAGCGGATCTGGTTCTGCCTGTGGCGATATGGTCGGAGAGAACGGGCAGTTTGACGAATACTGAAGGCTGTATTCAGAAATTAAATAGTGCGGTGCAACCTGCAGGACAAGCCAGGTCTGACTGGGAAGTTCTCAATACGTTAGCGAAAAAGATAGACAAGAAAATTGTCTTTTCCCCGAAAGAAGTTTCAGCAAGCTTGGCGAAGTTACTAAAATGAAAGGAGCAGTCTAAATGGCCAAAGTAAAAGTAGCGACAGACTGGTTGGCTGGTTGTGCCGGATGTCACATGTCATTTCTGGATATCGATGAGCGCATTGTCAAGTTATCGGAACTGGTGGAATTTACATCAAGCCCGATCACCGATCTCAAGCATCCTCCGAAAGAAGGTGTTACGGTGGGTATTCTCGAAGGAGCGATTTGCAATACGCATAACATTGAAGTCGCCAAACAAATGCGCGAACGCTGTGATATATTGATTGCTGTCGGGGATTGCGCGACTTTCGGCGGTGTGCCGGCAATGCGCAATCTGGCAGGTAAAGATGCCGCATTGAAGAGGGCATACCTTGACACGGAAAGCACGGTTGACGGGATTATTCCTGATTCTCCCGAATTAGGCGAACCTTTGGATCTGGTTGTTGGAGTGGACAAAGTGGTTAAAGTTGATCTTTTCATTCCGGGTTGTCCGCCAAGGGCGGATGCTTTTTACTACGCATTGACGGAACTTCTCGCGGGGCGCACACCGGTTGTTCTGCCGCCCGAACTATTTACCTATGATTAGAGGAGAACTTTTATGGGGCAAAAGATAACCATCGAACCTGTGACACGAATAGAAGGTCACGGAAGAGTAACTATTCATCTGAATGATCTGGGCGAAGTAGAACAAACTTTTTTTCATGTTGACGAATTCCGCGGTCTGGAGAAATTCTGCGAAGGCCGGCCATATTATGAAATGCCTCAAATCACCCAGCGCATTTGCGGAATCTGTCCGATAAGCCACCACCTGGCGGCGTCAAAAGCCTGCGATGCCGTGGCACGCGTCGTGCCGACACGCACAGCCAAATTATTGCGTGAATTGATGCATATGGGTCAAATGGTGCAGTCTCACGGGATGCATTTTTTTCATCTGGCCGCTCCGGATTTGCTTTTCGGTTTCGATTCCGATCCGGCAACGCGCAATGTTTTCCGTATCATTAAAGAAAATCCCCAATTGGCTCTGAAGGCTGTAAATCTGCGCCGTTTCGGGCAACAGATCATTGAACGGCTGGGGGGAAAACGCATTCATGCTAATTTTACCGTGACCGGCGGAGTCAATGCTCCACTGACGGAAGAAAATCGAAAGGCGATTACCGCCGAACTGAAGACAATGACCGAAACAGGAAAAGCGGCCATCAGTATCGCCAAAGGCTGGCTGGAAGCAAACAAGGAAACAGCAGACTGCTTTGCCTCATTCCCCTCTAATTACATGGGAATGG
>JBEKJX010000285.1:0-3989 GCA_050011015.1 Smithella sp. | reverse complement strand
AGACGTATATCCATCGCGGCAATTGCAAGTGCAGTCATTTCGTTGCAACTGGGTGCCTTTTCAGTTGTTCTGGAAACGCTTTTATCCGGAAAGAGTGAATTGCCATTCGGCACATTTGTCCTGCTTATGCAGCCGATTCACCTGGCCATCGGCATAGTGGAGGGAATTATCACGGCTGGAATAATCAACTATATAAAAAAAGTCAGACCGGAAATTCTTGAGGCCACTTCATTTTCCCGTCCCCTTGATGCCGGCATTTCTATTAAAAATGTTCTTATAGCCTTTGTAATTCTGGCTGTTATTACCGGCGGCGCCCTTTCCTGGTTTGCTTCAACTCATCCGGACGGGCTGGAATGGTCTATTGAAAAAGTTACCGGCAACGGCGAATTGGCGGAATCCACGCAGGGCATTGCTCCTCTTCTCAAAGGAATTCAGGAAAAAACCGCTTTTCTCCCCGGTTATAACTTCAAGCCGGAAGATAAAGTGAAAACAGGGGAAGAGAAGTCTGCCCCCTGGCCGGGGATTAATACCGGCACTTCAGTTGCCGGTATCGTCGGAGGAACAATTGTTTTAATGTTTATTTTACTGATTGGTTTCGGAATACATTTCTTCAAGAAACGATGACATTCTCAATAATTATATATTTGCGCCCAGGTAAAAATAACTGGAGTTATTGTCAAGGCGTATGATATTTGACAGCTATATTTGTTAAGGCTCTTACCGGATAAAACCATGACTTTTGATGAAAAATATTACAATATAGGTTTTCTCGATCAGTTATCCTACAAGGATACCATTGTTCATCGATTGGATCCACGGGCCAAGGTGATCATTACACTGCTCTTTCTCTTTACGGTCATCTCTTTCTCCAAATATGAAATAGCGGCTCTATTGCCTTTTTTCCTCTATCCAGTGCTGTTGATGACCGTCGGCGAAATTCCGTTCCTGTTTATCCTCAAGAAGGTGGCTTTTGTTTCTCCTTTCGCTATTTTTATTGGAATATTCAATCCTCTTTTGGATTCGGGGCAAATTTCTATTCTTCATGGTCTGACGATTTCAGCGGGATGGCTTTCCTTCTTTTCGATTATGCTTAAGTTTACTCTCACAGTCAGTACGGCGCTTTTGCTTATCGCCACCACATCTTTCCCTGCCGTTTGCCATGCTCTCAGGCAACTGGGGCTGCCCTCTCTTTTCGTTTCGCAACTTTCATTTCTCTACCGTTACATTTTTGTCCTTATGGAAGAAACTATGCGGATCGTCCGAGCAAGGAATATGCGATCTTACGGAAAACGCGGTAAAGATATTAAAATATTTGTACGTATAGTCGGAATTCTCTTTATAAGAACCGTAGAAAGAGCGGAACGCATTTATTACGCGATGCTGTCACGGGGATTTCAGGGAGACATGCCTTCACTCAAACGTTTTCATATTAAAGCGGGCGATATTGTCTTTGCCGTTTCCGTTGCGGCCTTTCTCTATGTCTTCCGGTTTTATCCGGCAACTGAAATATTGGGCCGATTTGTTCAAGGAGTATTTTCATGAGCCATCATATTGTAGAGTTTAAAAATGTTTCCTTTCGCTATCCGGACGGAACCGAAGCGTTGCGGGATATTTCTTTCAGGATCACTCACGGAGAATCGGTGGGCATTATCGGTGCCAACGGCGCAGGCAAATCCACCCTTTTGCTGCATTTGAACGGTTACCTGATGCCAACTTCAGGCACGGTAAATATCGGCGATCTTTATCTGACACGACAGACCCGGCAGGAAATCCGCAGAAAAGTCGGCATCGTTTTTCAAAATCCCGACGATCAATTATTTATGCCGACTGTTTACGAAGATGTGGCTTTTGGCCCTATCAATCTGGGCATGGATGAAACCGCAGTGCGTGAAAGAGTGGAATATGCGCTGAATCTGGTTAACTGCATTGAACTGAAAAACAAACCGCCGCATCATCTCTCCAGCGGGCAGAAAAGCGCAGTGGCTATAGCCTCAGTCATAGCAGTAGAACCCGATATCCTGGCCACGGACGAACCGGCGGCTAATCTCGATCCCCGATCGAGGCGATTGCTTATCAATCTGCTCAAAACTTTCGAGCATTCGAAAATAATCGCATCGCATGATCTTGATCTGATTATGGATGTATGCCATCGTTGCATTGTGATCAGAGAAGGTACGGTGGTAGCCGACGGCCCGGTTTCTGAAATACTTACCAATAAAGAACTTCTGGAAGAAAATAACCTGGAATTGCCCTTGTCACTTCATAGAAACTGATTATTTCACTGCTTACACGCGTTTTGAAAATTCAGGAATGCATTATGTAATGAGGGGCTGTTCAAAAATGCTCATATGCAAGGCGCGCAATAATCCGAACCGCGAAGCGTATATAAATATACGTTGAGCGGTGCGAATTGCAGCAACACAGCAGATGAGCGTTCTTCACCCCCCATATCACGGTAAATCTTTTCCCTTTGTAGCCATCATAAATCCCGCGTGCTTCACGTTCTTGATGGACTTTAATTTTTGAAAGAGTTCTTCGATCAACTTTGACTTTCCCTTGGTCACAATAATTTCAAAACAATTATGATGGTCAAGGTGAATATGTTGCGTCGAAAGGATGCAATCATGATAATCATGCTGAACATCAAGCACTTTAGTGACCAGTTCTCTGGTATGGTGATCATAAACCAGCGTTATCGCACCGGTCACTTCCATATTTTCCGTCCATTCCTTTTTAACCAGTTCTTCACGAATCATATCGCGAAGAGCTTCGGAGCGGTTGGTGTATTTCTTTTTTTTAATAAGACGGTCGAATTTAATCAACAAATCTTCTTCCAGAGAAACACCGAAACGAACCAGATTGGACATAAAATATTCTCCTTTTCATAGTAATAGCGTTAATATATAAAAAAAGTATTACGATAACGTCAAGACATTTTTTAATTATTAAAAACATTGTTGACAAAACTATATAAATGAATATATAGAATACATGTATAGAGTTGTTGCCTGAGAGGGAGGAATTTTCTGATCTTGAGGGAAGTATGAAGTCTTTTAATTTTAAGGTTTGATTCTTCCGGGATCAAACCTTTTTTGTTTTTGGAGAAGGAATATGGAGAAACGAATCGGAACGATTACGATTATTATTACAAATAGAACCAGTCAATCGGAAAATGTAAACAGAATCTTAAGTGAATTCGGTGATGCCATTATCGGCCGGATGGGCATTCCCTATCCACCGGAAGGTCTTCACATAATAGCTCTTATTGTTCATGCGTCGACGGATGAAATCGGCGCTCTGACAGGGAAACTTGGGAAATTAGCAGGTGTTGAGGTTAAATCTGCACTGACAAAGGCATAAGGATTATTCAAATGATTAAAGATTTTATTGATGACACAAAAATTGAAAACCTGCTTATCAAAGCAAAAAATCCCACGCCCCAAAGAGTCCGGGAAATTATAACAAAATCTCTTGAACTCAAAGGGCTCTCCCCTGAAGAAGTCGCCGTATTGCTCCAAACAGAGGACGATGAACTCATCGGTATGATCCTGCAGGCGGCGCATAAGATCAAGGAAGATATTTACGGCAATCGTCTTGTTTTATTTGCTCCTCTTTATATCGCCAATCATTGTGCAAACAATTGCCTGTACTGCGGGTTCCGCCGCGACAACAAAGAGCTCAACCGCGTGGCTTTGACGATGGAACAAATCACCAAAGAGGTGCAGGTTCTGGAACGCGAAGGTCACAAACGCCTGCTGATGCTTTGCGGCGAACACCCCACCCGATCTTCTCTGGAATATTTTATGGAGGCCATCGAGACGGCTTATTCCATCAAAACCGAAAAAGGCGGCGAGATCCGGCGGATTAATGTGGAAATCGCTCCTCTCGAAGTAGCCGAATATAAAGAATTAAAAAAAACGGGCATCGGCACTGTTGTTTTATTTCAGGAAACTTACCATCACGAGACTTATAAAATAATGCACCCCAGC
>JBEKJX010000284.1:0-4030 GCA_050011015.1 Smithella sp. | reverse complement strand
TAAAAAGGTCCCGCATTGCCGCTTTCGGTTATGGATTCAGTAAACCTGTTGCCGACAATAACACGGAAGAAGGACGGCAGAAAAACCGCAGAGTCGAAATATTTATTAAAAAGTAAAAGCAAAGTAGCATTATAAAATTTTTATTATAAATAACTTGTTGCTAAAAAGACCCGCATGCGCGGGTCTTTTTATTTGTCAACTGCTTTGAAAATATCAATGGCTTATCCTGTTTTGTTGACAGTAACCGCTATGGAACTTCCTTCAATTCCTGTTTTTCTATTCTATCGTTTTATGATAGATAAAAATCAAAATAGTTGAATAAATTGCAGGACTCTAACTTAATATTCAGCAGATGTTCCGGGGCAGTTCAGTATGTATCAATTAATAAAGCACACCGATATCCGCACAATCAAGAATGCATGGAACGTCCTGTACAATCATAATACCCGGCTGAGCCCCTATCAGGAATATTCGTATTGTTCAATTATCGATAAATACTCTGCCATCTTAAAACGGCATCGTTTAGAAAATATCATCTATGAATTACGCAACAGACGGGACAAAACGATAATGCTGATGCCTCTTCATATTAAAAGGGGTAAAAAACAAAGTATAGCCTATATGTGGGGTGCCTTCTCACAGTCGGGGCATCTTGACTTTATATATGATGAGAATATTCAAACAGAAGAATATCTCTTTGCAATAAAACTGATTAACCGGGAAATTGGCAACGTGAAGTTTGACTTCGACCGGATTCCGGAACAGAGCAAATTAAATGAAATAATAAAAACCGGCTTTCCGCCGTCTCATTATACTGTCAGGAAACACACCTGCGTTCAGGTTCCGATCGATACGACTTTTAACGATTATCTGAACTCTCTTGGCAAAAAGGTCCGGCAGAATCTGCGCACCAGCTTCAACCGGTTAAAAACCGATAACAGTGCCTGTGAAGTTCAGACATACGTTAATCAACGGATCCCGTCAGATATTCTTATAAAACTGTTAAATATATACTGGGAACGCCTTTCAGATAAAGAATTAAATATGGGAACCGCAAGGTTTCTGCCTGGATTTCTCCGCATGCGGCTCAATCCGACTATCTTTGCGTTGAAGAAACTGCCGAATGCATATTATTCGATTATCTACATTGATAAAACAATTGCCGGTTTTTGCGCCGGTTTTACTGCTCGCAACGGCAAAATCATATTACCTTTCCTGGCCATCAAAAGCGCCTTTTCGCGTTACAGTCCCGGAGGTATTCTAATCACCAAAACTATAAAATTCCTTATGGAAAATCATGACTATAAATATTTTGATTTATCGCGGGGTGATGAAAGATACAAATATATATATGGTGGAATAGAACATTTTAATTTCAGCTATGAAATATATCCTGAAGGTAAAAATGCATGATCAAAAGAAATCGAATGGTAGTCGCTATAATCAAAAGATTTTTCCGGTCACTGGAGTTGGATTTTTCCGCGAAGGTAAGATGGAGGATGAAATTTGATAGAAATCCTTTGTTCGTTACTTTGCAGGATAAACACGCTATAAAAGAGTATGCAAGAATTAAGGGAGTGAAGACCGCACAACTTCTTTATGTTACGGATAGACCGGAAACGATTCCTTTCGCAGAACTGCCTAAAAACTACTTCATTAAGGCTAATCACAGTTGCGGGTGGAATATTCTTTGCTATGACTCCCAGCTGTATCTGTTTCTTAACGGAAGAGACTACGTCATTCATGATGATTCATTCTTTAATATGAATTCCTTGACCCATAACAAGCTTAGTCAATCTGAAACAATTCAATTATGCAGAGAATGGCTCAATCGCACGTATTCCAAAAAAGAGTGGGCTTATCAACTCATATCTCCCAGGATCATCGTTGAGGAACTGCTCATATCCGAAGATAAAAAGGAACTAAAAGATTATAGAATGTATATCTTTGACGGGGTAGTAAAGGCAATAAACGTGGGATCGGGATTATTCAGAAATAATGGAGAAAATGTTTTTTTTGATCATAACTGGCAGGAATTTAAGCTGACGTCATACAGAGAAAAACTTCCCGAGCCATTACCGGTAAAACCGGCCAGACTGAAAGAGATGATTGAAGTGGCACAGTGCCTGGGAAAAGAAATTGATTTTGCCAGAATTGATTTATATTGCACCGTACAAGGTGTGATACTGGGAGAAATAACTGTATACCCGGAAGGAGGGATTCTTGATTCTCCCACCTCTTGCCCTGTATTTAACAAGTGGCTGGGGCACCAATGGAAGTTAAAGAGAATGGATACTTTTAACGCGCTATTGTGGAACATTCCTTACGCCTTTGGAGCTCCCATCATTCGCAGACATCGAAGACGAAATCAAGGGCGAAAGAATGGTCCTGACAACGTTTAATTAAAATTTGGCAAAACGAATTTCTTTTTTCAGAAATTCGTTTTTTTCAAAAGCTAAATATATCAACACGACATACAACGAACCCCAGATTCCAATCGCGGAAACGATGACCCTGTCACCCGCCCAAAAGGTTATTCCACTTGTATAAAGTATATAATTCGATAAAAGCCCGCATAATAATACATATAAATACTCAAGCGATGTTCTTCTTTTAAAATTGGAAATTAAATAATATATCCAAATGCAAAGCATAATTAAATGTATATAATAAAACGATTTATTATATATTTTAGTCCACATCCTGTATTTCAGATTATCAGCATTAATAAGTATTGCTTGATTTGCAGCTTTTAAATTATAGTCGACTAAATTATTTTGATAAACTACAAGAGAATATTTCCAATGGGTAAGTAAATCTTTAATGATTTCCGAATTGCTAAGCAGGGAAATTTCATATTTCTGTTTTTTTACTACAGAATCAGGCAAAGCGCCGGGATAAAGAAAATATTGATTATCGATCTGAGCATAAGGAATAGTATTATTTTCGATATAGAATCGTGTTTTTCTATATAAATAATCCCGAACGGTTATATCCGCAATGCTTGTGTTTCTAAATGTATTGTACATCATCTTGTTAATTACTGTCTGCGTTATCACAGGTGTCGAAGCCAGTAAAAGAAAAAGAATCATTAAAGGTTTATTGATGATTTTTCTCAATTGCGATATTAAAATAATTAAAATCGCGGCATACCAGATAATCTGGAAAAGCGGTTTTATGCTTGCAAGTATTGAAATCACAAATAATATAAAAAACATAAGCAGATTGTTTTTATTATTCCACTTCGAAAGTGTAAATGAAAACGCAAAAACCGAAAGCATAAAAAAAGTAATGATCTCGGTAAGAGCGAACGCTGTATACACGATTAAAGAAATGTTTGACGCGGTTAGAATAAATGAAAATGCGGCCAGTATCTTTTTTCCTGTATGCCTCAATACGGTTAAATAAATTAAATTGCACGAACAAAGCCATAAAAACATTTGCAGATACCAGATACCACAAGTCCCTCCCGCTTTTTCAGAAAACAATAATACTAAAGGATAAAAAAATGTCCGGTAGGAATTACAGACGCCATTATTTCCGGAAATCCATTTCGCGTAATCAAAGTATTCACGAGAATCCGGACCGGAAAAAACAGTTTCATGAATATGTTCAATGATGCCTATTGCGTTTAATAAGTAAAAGCATAAAATGATTGCTGAAACATTTAATGTTATTAGTAAAATATTCTTTTTAAAAAGATTACATAAATCATATTTGAGCAAATGAATTTTTACCTCATGACTTTATTGTTATCATTAACATAATGACAAACAAATAACAATGCATTGCTTTCTCACCAAATGACGCACCCAATGGGCAAGGTTCAATCTGACCCCATGTTTGTATTAAAATCTTCACTGTGTTTTCTTCTTGTCATCTGTCACCTCCATATAGTATATTTTATCATATCTCGGCGTCCAAATTATCGGGGCAGGTCAAACAAAGGAACCATATAATTAAATATTCGCTCGCTTACCCCCAATGCTCGTGAACGGGGTTTGCCCGCTTGCGAATTCAAGGGTAATAA
>JBEKJX010000283.1:0-4033 GCA_050011015.1 Smithella sp. | reverse complement strand
CCGGTAGTGTTCAGCGTGGTGGTGGTTATATCTCCATTGTTAGCGATACCGGTAGTATTTGCTACGCCGGAGACCGTTAAATTACTACCGACATTTAAAGTAGTACCGACATTGGCAGCGCCTGTGGTTGTCAGAGTGTTGGTTCCGATGTTTCCAGAGTTAACGATACTGGTGGTATTTGCTACACCGCTTACAGTTAAGTTAGTACCGACATTGGCAGCGCCGGTAGTTGTCAGAGTGTTGGTTCCGATGTTTCCAGAGTTAACGATACTGGTGGTATTTGCTACACCGGTAACAGTTAAGTTAGTACCGATAGTTGCAGCGCCGGAAAGTGTCATGGAATTAGCTCCAATGTTGTTAGCACCGACAATACTACCGTCTGCGGTGAGTAAGACATTCGCTCCATTTTGCGTTTCACCACCCGAGCCATTAGTTACTCGTATAATATTTGCCGCTGGCGCTGCCATTGCAATATTCGGTGCAATACTAATACTAATCATAGTGCTTATCGCAAAGGCTACTGCGAATAATAGCGCCAGTGCACGGCCGCAAAACTCCTTTCGTTTCTTAAAGTCCCATTGTCTTCTCATATATTTTCCCTCCTTAAAGATTTACTCTGCCTGGTTAAAATTAGTATTACCGATAATTATAAAATATTATCGAACAATTTCCTTCTTAATGGATACGCATCCCGCTCCCGCCGGCATCAGAAATATTTTTATTGATTCGCCGCCGTTCATCACGGTGATATTCTTTGATAACGCCCCGCCTTTTTTAAAAGAGCCAAATTGCTTTTCGCCCACTTCTGCGCATTTTTGCGGCCAGTAAGCGACTGTTTCATACATTCCCGCACAGCCGTTGGCCTGATTAGGAGCAAAACTGGCGCTGGCATAAGCGGAAGAATCTTTCAACGGAATTTCCATGGATAAGGAAATAAGCTGATTGTCAGGATTATTAGGCGGCAGGAAAATCATTGTTCCCAAACCCTGAGTATTGGCAGTCAGAAAATTTGCTACCTGGTTTATCCGGCTGATGCAGGAAAGGACTCCGGCATTTACAGCGGCCTGAGTAATATTGTTTACATTAGAGGCTGCCTGTTTATTGACAGGGGCTTTTGTTTTTTCTTCGGCTTTTGCCGGATATATAATAGGAGATATCATAAAGGCTAACCCCAAAATTGCCGCCATTATAAAACTCAGGATTATCTTTTTGGACATGGTCTTTCCTTATTTAAGCAATTTATTTCCGAACATCCAATTTCCAAAACGCACTTCATCATATGCCGTATGAAGTGCATCGGAATCGGCATTCGATTTGTTGAATTACTAAAATTCTATATTACAAAGGTAGCAGGGAGTAATCAGAAACGTACTGTTTGCGGGTCTGCTTCCAAAACCTGATTCTGTAAGATTTATCTATGTGACTATTTAAAAGAACAAATACTTTTCCCGAAAACTTGTTAATATTTATCTGCTTTTCGTGGGTAAAGTCAAGAGTTAAATGCATATTATCATATAATTATTTTGATTGTATCGACTTTTAGCCGCCAAATAAAATAAAAATAACATGCTATCAAAAAACGCTTCGTCTTAAGTAACTTGTGAGAGGAAAGGGCAAGCCATAAGGCCCTTTTATATTAAGTAATTGAGTTTACGGTTGTTTTATTAAAATTTCCGCCCCGGTATGCTCATTGATGCGGTAATGCCGCCATCAACCGGCAGAGCCTGACCGGTGATGTAACTTGCTTCGTCACTGGCCAGAAAGAGTATGGCCCAGGCGACCTCTTCTGGAGCGGCGGGGCGTCTTAATTCGCAATACTTGCCGAGTTGATTTCCCTTGCCGGCGCTGCGAACGTAATCAAAGACTGGCTGGGTCATGCCGGTTTCAATAAGTCCCGGGCAGATAGCATTAATACGCACATTGCTATCTCCGACTTCGCATGCGGATGTTCTGGTGAAGTTGATGAGAGCAGCCTTGCTGGCGCTGTAGGAGTTGCCGCCGGCGCCGGAAAGGATACCGGCAACAGAAGCGATATTGATAATAGAACCACGGCGGCGCGCTTTCATATGCGCGATTATATGTTTAGTGGCATAGACCGGCCCCATGACGTTAACATCGAATACCTGACGCCATTCTTCAGAGCTCTGATCTTCCAGATTGTACAGTCCGCCGGAGATGCCGGCATTATTTACCAGAATATCAATATTAGTAAATTTTTCCAGAGCGAGACTAATAAGGGCTTTGATTTCATCCTCGGACGAGACATCTGTCTTGCGTATGATGACGTCGCCACCCATGTTTGTGATTTCATCCCGCACCAGGCAAAGACTGACTTCGTTTACGTCCGCCAGAACCAGATTGGCTCCTTCACGGGCAAAAAGCAGGGCCGACGCCCGGCCGATACCATTAGATGCTCCTGTTATTATTGCGCTTTTACCACTTAAACGTCCCGACATTTTTTTCTCCTGAATTTTTGAACATTTTGATAAGAACTTTCTTTTTTCATGAAGGAAGCATAGGTAAATTAACATGATATGTCAACGAAAAATGAAGTCCAAACATGATTGCCTCCCGTTACATGGCACAGGAAGGGACTGAAGGGAGGAAGAATCTTTTCTGCAGTAAAAACGGGAATCCAGGGAGATAAAAATTAAATATAACCGTTTTTTATTATTCTTTCCATTTGTGTGCCGTAAGGTTGTGAAGTTGCTGTTTGTTGGCAATGGTTATTATATCCGTCGAGGTAAGGATGCCTCTTTCAATAAAATATTGACCGAAGGGGCGCTGGAGTTGTCGCTGTTTGCCAATAAGCGCAAAGTGCTCGAAATTTGAAATATAGCCGATGCGAAGTGCGCATTCGCCGAATTTTTCATTAAATGTCCGGGCGGTGAGTATACGCATGACGTCCTGGGACGAAATCAGTCCCCAGGATATGGCTATTTGCCCGATGGTGGGTCTTTGCTGCCGTTGCCAGCAAATAGCTTCGATAAGGGTTCGCCATGAAATAAGACCGGAGTAGTATAAAAACTGCCCGAGCATAAGGTTTCCCTTCGGGACGTTGCCGGTGTAGAAATGATCGGGGTAGCTTTTGCGTTTTTTACAGGTGGACCTTTGGGTGTCGTGGCTCTTTTTATGTCCTGCCTTGTGCTGGTGTGCATCTTGACCTTTTGTTTCAACAAACAAAAGAAGTTTTTCATAGGCCTGCCGGACATCTATGAATTCCGTATTTAAATCCCTCGCGAAAGCCCCCAGTGCTTTTGCTCTGTCGGGGTGTGTTTCAAACGCCCTTTTCCGGTAAGCCGTTTTAATGCCGATGGGTTGAAGATATTTCAGAAAATCATTGGATACTTTTACCTCAGGTCCAAAAATTGTTTCGCATGCCTGAAAAAGCTCCAATGAAGTAGTTTGTGTTGCTAACATCAACTCGATTCCTCTGGGGAATAAATTATTTTAAAAATAGCAATATGCCGGAGAATTATCAAGGAGAAAAACAAGATCAGTGCGGATTCATGATATCAGATCTATCATTTGTAAAATCAGCTATGTTGTTATTCTTGCCTCAGATTTTTTGAGCATTGGCAGAAACGCGGTGTGTTTGTTCTCCATGAGCGCTACGACTGAACGGGAACATTGATGAACGCATTGACCGCAGCCGATGCACTTCTTCGCGTCGAGTTCCACTTTTTTCTCCACGACTTTAATCGCGGCAGTCGGACAGTACTTTTCACATTTTCCGCATCCTGTGCATTTTGAACTATTTGTAATCCTGGCCAGATAATAGCAACTGTAACGCAAAGGAACGGCTCCCATATTATAGGATCGAAAGATTCCACAACAGTCCCAGCAACAGTTGCACAAACCGCCTTGAGGGAGATTCGCATCATCATTTTCGTGGAACACTGTATGAATGGCGCCACAATCCCTTGCTTTCTGTATAATATCAAAGGCTTCTTCCTTGCTGATTTGGCGCATATATCCATATTTGAGAGCAGGCTTGATTCTATCGCCGAAACCCATGCATCCTATATCATCC
>JBEKJX010000282.1:0-4035 GCA_050011015.1 Smithella sp. | reverse complement strand
TCTTTCATGGTGATCTGTGACGGATCTTTCGCCAGAAGGTATCCTCCATGGGCTCCCCGAATAGAGTTAACAAGACCTATTCTCCGAAGAGGTATGATAATCAGGCTCAAATATTTCTCGGATATATTTTCTCCTTTGGCAACGTCTTTTAAAAATACCGGCCCTTTGTCATAATTAACGGCCAGCGCCACCATCAGCCTGACGCCATATCTTGCTCTTGTTGAAAGTTTCATATCACTCCTCTATAAATACTACTTATGCTATCTTTTTAATAGTGATTAATATATTGAAGAAGAATTGTCAAGAGAAAAAGTGACGCGTTAGCTGAAAGTGTAAATATTACAGTTATATCAATAGATTTAAAAGATGAAAAATTGCATTCATGACAGAGATTTATATTACATACATAAATGCTGCTGTATTTGTTTGCATCCAGATAATCATTTTTAAGTTATATGCAATAAATGTAAAATGGGGATTTAGCTGATCGCTAACTCCCCATTATCACGAATAAATAATTGTAATTATGGTGCCGAAGACTGGACTTGAACCAGCACGGATTTTGTCCACTACCCCCTCAAGATAGCGTGTCTACCAATTCCACCACTTCGGCATCAAAATATGTTAATATCTTATCCGCACGATCTTCCTGTTTGAGCTTTTCGCGTCCGGTCGCGGGATTTTATCAAATAAAAATACCTTTAATTACTTGCTAACCGGTGCGGCAGGTAATACCGGCTGTTTTGCTGCATTCGGGCTTGTCACGGGAAGTGTCTGTTCCTTCACAGGGAGTCTTTGCTGGCCTATTAATGAGGAACTTCTGTGGCTTGCCGTATAGGTAAGTGACAGAGATGTGAGCATAAAGAGTACAGCTATTGCAGCAGTCAGTTTTCCCAAAAACGTACCTGCTCCAGAAGAACCAAAAACCGTTTGGCTGGAACCGCCGAACGCCGCGCCCATATTAGCTCCCTTGCCTGCCTGTAGCAGCACAATCACTATCAAAACAAGGCACGCTAAAATATGTAAAATAATCAATAATGTATACATAAATTCTCTCTTATAAAAAATTATTAATCTTAATCAAGGTTTGCAGAGCCAACCAAAACTTCACTTATTTTTCAGGGACTTTTTTTATATCATTCGCTTAAAACCTGTGGACAATATCAAAACGGTATAAGCTAGTCAACTTTTTTCTTTCTGTCACTTTTTCTATCAAGTTAGACCCTTATTAAACAAAAGCCTTTTTATAATTAACGGCTTAAAGTAACACCTGTCCGATTGCAGTATTTATTTATTGGACACCGGCTGCAAAGGGGCGAAACCGGCTTACATGTTTTCCTGCCAAAGGCAACCATTATAGTATTATAAATAATCCAATGGCGACGCGGCAGCTTTTTTTGCAGAGCAAATTCGGTTTCCTCGGGTGTTTTTGTTTTAACGTAACCCAGCCGGTTGGAAATCCTGTGCACGTGCGTATCAACACAAATGGCATCCTTGCCATAAGCGAGCGAGACAACAAGGTTGGCGGTTTTACGGCCAACGCCTTTGATACTCAGCAAGTCGTCGATGCTGTCCGGTACTTTTGAAGAAAAACGTTCGATGAGTTCCCTGCAGGCATGATGAATGTTGCGTGCTTTTACGCGATAAAAACCTACAGGATAAATTGTCTCGGCTATTTTATTTAAAGAAATTTTCAACATTTCGTCCGGTGTGGACGCAAGTTCAAAAAGCTTTTCGGTAGCCACTGCCGTAACTTCATCTTTTGTGCGCAGGCTCAGAAGAGTGGAAATTAAAATGACAAAAGGGTCGCGCTGATTCTCCGCAAGATGGGAAACTATCGGCATTGATCCCACTTCCAACTCTTTCTTTAATACTTTGATGACGATATTGATTTGACTGTCTTTCATTTTACTGATTGAAATATTTAAAAGTTAAACGCCGGTTCATTGGCGATAGATTTAATAAGAACTTCTGCAGCTCTCTCTTGCGCCGGTTTTCCGCAAACGGCCAACCAGACGCTTCCTTCCGCTCCGCAAACGCCTCCTGCTGAGACCAATGAGGCAAATGCGCCGGTGAGCAAAGTGATAGCATCAAGTTCGGTTAATATTTCTCCGGGAACGGGCAAAAGCCGCGGGCCTTTGGCGCCCGGAGCATTCATTTTTGCCGCCAGTTCATCAAGATTTTCGTAAACTCGTTTTTCCAATCCAACCGGAAAAATCAACCTGACGCGGCGGCCAACCATTGCCTGCAATGAAACACCGATGGTTCCGGCCTTCGGATCGCCGATCAGAATTGCTGCGCGCCTGTGTATTATGTCTATGGCATTGGCGCCCTTCAGAATGACGTCACCTTCGCGCAGATTATCTGCTATATCGTATATCGTCTTTCCCTTCAGAAACAGTCCGTCTTTTATTATCACGTCACCGGGGAATTTGCCCTCATCAGGGATTCTTCCCGTGGAAGTTACCGGACGATTGGGAGGAAGAGTGATTCCGCGGAAAAAACGGTTCCTCTTAAAATCTTTTTCCTGACCAAGCATTGAAAGTATTTCCTGAGCCGCATAGCCGTTCGTCGTCCCGGCAACAATAACAACAGTTCCTTTTTTTATAGCTTCCGTCACCGCATCATGCCTGATAATTGCTTTACCGATTAGACGTTTTCCCGCCGCCGGTGTGATAATAAATTGTTTCATAAATATTTCTCCTTTAATCCGTTCTGGAGCTTTCCATGGCGCAGCTTTGTTGTATACGCGTTTATGCGCCGGCAAACTTGATATTTCTTCCCAATTTTTTATGGAATGTTAAATATCATTTTATCGAGGTGTTTACAAAACAAAATCCGTTTTTGCCGGCATTTTTTACTTTGTACATGGCTTCGTCGGCCAGCTTGATAAGTTGATCCATATCTTCGCCATGATCGGGGTAAAGCGCGATTCCTATACTGGCACCGACAGCTGTCTTCTGTCCTTTAAAAAAGACGGGTTTGGATACCAATTGAATTACCTTTTCGGCAATCTGGGCGGCATTATCCGGAGTGTTAATTTCGGTCGCGATGATCAGAAATTCATCGCCTCCGACACGGGCGACTGTGTCCGTTTCGCGCACACAGGAAAGCAGGCGCTTGGCTACTTGAACGAGCACGTAATCGCCGGCATCATGACCGAGTGTATCGTTCACGGCTTTAAAACCGTCCAGATCGATAAACATCACGGCCGCCGCCTTTTTATACCGGCGAGCCATATTAATCGCTACGGACATTCGATCCTTAGCCAATCTCAAACTGGGCAAATCCGTCAATAAATCGTGGGTTGCCAAATGTTTAATCTGTTCTTCCGCTTTCTTGCGCTCTGTAATATCGCGGGAAACACCTAGAATGCCCGTCGGCCGCATGGATGCGTCACGAATAAATGTTAGAGAGCTTTCCAGCCAGACCATGTGACCGTTCTTGTGGCAATGTTCCGTCTGAAGCGTACGAATACGGTTCGGATCGGCGCTCGGATCCTTATCTGTTTCAAGTTCTTCCGCAAGCAATTTTTCCGCCATCGCAAATGATTCAGCGGTAAAAAACTGGTCAATTGCCAGTTCCAAGAATTCGGAGACGGTGTAGCCGAGAATCTTCATAACCGCGGGGCTTGAATAGATGAAACGTAAGGACAAGTCCATCGTCCAGATGTGGTCCGCAGTATGATCGGTGAGGAACCGGTACCGCTCCTCGCTTTCGGCAAGTGCCTTCTCCGCGTCTTTGCGCAGCAACGCCTCGCCTATATTAGCCGCTATGCTCTCAAACTGTTCGATATCAGCAAGAAAAAAACTATTCTTTCTGAGGTCGTTAAATTGCATCAAGCCGACGATCTGATCTTTCGTGCGGATAGGCACCAGAGCCACGGATGCATAACCTTGATGGATGCATTTGTTGCGCGGATTAAGTCTGGGATCGTGATCGGCTGAAAGGTCGAGTAGCGGGAATGAGTCATTTATCCAGAAGCTTCCGCCTTTCGTGAAGAGCGAATTTGCTGGATCGGTCTTGCCGGAAATG
>JBEKJX010000281.1:0-4046 GCA_050011015.1 Smithella sp. | reverse complement strand
TGACAAAATAAATCTTATTCTATAGACGATCAGGTTGTTTTACAGGATTAAATTTATCCGGTGGGCCGGTAGCTCAGTCGGTAGAGCATCGGACTGAAAATCCGAGTGTCGACAGTTCAATTCTGTCCTGGCCCACCATGAATTTCCCCGCAAGAGATATTCTGCACTAAATGCGCTCTGATGGGCGCAGTTGGCGCGATCCGGCCGACTGAGTTGACCGGAGAAACCATCCTTAAGCATGTTAATGCCATAATATCCGCTTTTTTCTCTGTTCGTGTATTTCGTCGTCAACTTATGGGATTAGGAGCTGATGCTGTTGCGCCCATTCCAGAGGCAGATCAGTCCTTTTGGTGAGCTTTTCCACGTTGAAATCTGCAGGCTGATGCCCTGCTATGATACTCTCAATGATGTCAGGGGCTAGGAAGGCAAGATTCACCACTCGGGAAACATAGCTTTTATCCACGCCGTCCCTTGATGCAATTTCAGCCATATTTTTCATTCTTCCGGTTGCCAGATCATTAAACCATTTATGAGCACGAACAATAGTCTTCAGCAACGTTTGGTCTACTCTGACAGGTCCGGCACCATTAATTACAAGTCGCATCTCTATTCCTCGTCGTTTCATCTTCATGGGTATCTCGCGTATAATAACTACGGGATTATCTTTTACTTCCAGTGACATAAGAAATGCCAGAGACAGTGTAAGACGGATTCCGGACTTTTGTAATTCCACTCGTCGAACGAATTTATCAATTAAGTCTATATTGGGTTGTATCTTCTTTGCTTTATTAAGTGCAGACGGAATCTGGTGTGTTTCGATTCCCGCTTCCTGTAAAGCTTCCATAATAGCATTATCATCACGTAATATTTCTGATGCTACATGGGCAATCACCTGCTCAATTTCCTGCCCCGGTAACCGCCATCCACTTGATGAAGCATCTTTCGGGTCTGCTCCTAGGCTTTGTGAGATATAATAGCGATAACGCCTTCCCTTTTTATTAGCTTGTACAGATATCAGCCGCTCCCCTGATATATCGAATAATTTGTTGGTTAGTGGATATGAGATCATTTTGTATGTTTTATGTTCTATCGATTTACTTGCCATATGTTGCTGAACCTTTTCCCATAATTCCTGATCGATGATTGCTTTATGTTGACCTTGATGGCAGGTTCCTTTATGTCGTATCTGCCCGATATAGATAGGATTCGAGAGAATCTTATAGAGTATTCCCCTTGAAAATGAACAACCTCCCTTCTGTCCTCGGACTTTGGAATGAATACCATTTTTATCAAGGTCTTCTTTAAGCAGGCGGACACATCCCAACTCTAGGTAACGGCGGTATATATATTGAACGGTTTTTGCTTCAGTAGTATTTATTAATAGTTTGCGATCCTTGAGGTTATAACCAAGGGGAATAAATCCTCCCATCCACATTCCCTTTTTCTTGGAAGCTGCAATTTTATCCCTGATTCTTTCGCTGGTAACTTCCCTTTCAAACTGGGCAAAAGAGAGTAAAACGTTTAAGGTAAGCCTTCCCATGGAACTTGTAGTATTAAACTGCTGGGTAACTGAAACAAAGGAAACATTATGATTATCGAATCGTTCGATGATTTTGGCAAAGTCAGTTAATGATCGGGTCAAGCGGTCTACTTTATACACGATCACTGCATTTACCTTCCCGACATCAATATCTTCCAGTAAATGTTTCAATGCCGGGCGTTCTATATTGCCACCGCTGAATCCTCCATCGTCATAATGAGTTCTCACAACATGCCAGCCTTCATGCTTCTGGCTGGAAATATATGCTTCACATGCTTCCCGTTGTGCATGCAGAGAATTGAAGTCCTGATCCAACCCTTCTTCTGAGGATTTACGGGTATAGATAGCACAGCGAAGTATTGGCTTAGTGTTCATGTATCCTCCTTTTTCTTCATCCCGAAGAACAGAGGTCCGGACCAACGTGTTCCGGTGATGGCACGTGCAACTTCGGAAAGCGAACGGTAGTGTTTACCGTTACACATTACACTACTCTCCAATATGATCACTTCATAGGTAACGCCATGCCACTCACGCAACAGTCTTGTGCCTGGTTTAATGCTGACAGCAGGTAATAGCTGCTGCTTTGATTCATCATTGTCATGTGCAGCCTTTTCCAGAAAGCGGCGGGTGGCAGGTTTAAGTCCCCCAAATGACTTTTCCTGCATACGGTGAGCTATTCCATGCATCAGAAAATTATTTCTGACTCCTGCCGGCGGCTCTGTGCCATATAGAAGCTGCCATTTTTCTACCAGTTCTTTGCGGTCAAGGGCAGAAAGGCCTGTCAGTTCATCAAACATGCCTGAATTGAGGGATAAACGATTCTTCATATGCTGATGCGGTAAACCCGCCCGCATTCTTCTTTTTCAGAGGCTATGGAAAGTTCCAATCTCTTTTTCAATATCCCGGACATCACTCCACGGACACTATGCCGCTGCCAGCCGGTTGCCTTGGCCATTTCATCGATTGTGGCGCCACCTGGACGTTTCATCAGTTTACTCATTGTTGCCTGTTTGGAGTCTTCCCGCCTTTTGCTTTTTGAACAGGTAATTTTTTCACAGGAATCAGCCTGCCGCTTAGGAATAGCATTATTCCTCTTTACGTCTTTTTTCTTACTTTCTTTGGTGTTTTTCATGATTTATCTCCTTCGGTTATGAAACGGCATTATTGCCGTTTCATGAACAGCAACGCTCTGTTTGCTGAGGAAATCCAGTCATTTTTTATGAAAATCTGAGATAAAAATGAGGGTAAAAATATATATGATTGGCGTAAAAAAAAGACGATTTATAGGGTAATTGTTTTAAAATTAACTAATTATTAAAAATTAAGATTAACATTAAAATGTTTGTGAATAATTTTTATATTTTTCATTTGCAGTTCAACAGCAGCAAGCGAATATAGAATTTTAAATCCTCTTATTATCCGCAGATTGCTACAGAGAATTTCAATCGCTAAATTGTTAACTTCCGTATGCTTTGAAAAAAAAGACTATATCCATGTTTTAATAAATAAAATGTCTAACAATATCAAATATTAACCCTATTAAAAAAAGAATCCTTTTTCTCTAATGTTTCGTTAAAATGACATAATATTGTAACAATATCATGGTATTTGTTACAAATGAATAATGTCAGAGAGTCGATAAAACAATTAACATTTATCATGATTCTTAAGAGAGAAAGTGGGACTTGAGCAAATGCAAAAACTCCTCTTGAAACCACTCTTCACAAAATATCTTGCCGTGAAAGCATGTAAAATGTTGGCAGTTAGAAAGAATGATAATAAATATTTTTTGAAGAGTTATTTACCATTAATCTCCCTGGATATAGCAATCTGACTTTTGAATGAAACACGTTTTTACTTCAGGCGGTGCTAAATTATGACACAGAAGAGAATTTTGGTTGTTGATGACGAAAAAGATATTGTGGATCTCATCACCTATAATCTCGAGCAGGAAAAATTTGCCGTCAGCAAGGCTTACGATGGGGAGAGCGCCTTAGATATGATTAAATCAATAAAACCTGATTTAATAGTTCTGGATATAATGCTTCCAGTAATCAGAGGTTTAGATGTATGCAAGCTTATTCGAAAGAATCCGGAGACGGAGACGATGCCCATTATTATGTTAACGGCAAGAGGAGATCATATGGATAGGATAATAGGATTTGAAGTGGGTGCTGACGATTACATCGTCAAACCCTTCAATGTGAAAGAGCTAGTCGCAAGAATCCGCGCGGTGCTTAGGAGAACAGAAATAAATCCAAATCAAGATAATACGAAATTATTAACATACAAGGACCTGAAAATTAATTATAGAACTTATGAAGTCACCTTAAGAGGAGAAAGAATCAATCTTAGTCCCAAGGAATTAAAAATATTGCAATTCCTGGCTAAAAATCCTGGCAGAGTCTACTCAAGAGAACAAATACTTTATTATATTTGGGGAGATGATACCTTTGTTGAACCCAGAACAGTAGACGCTCATATATGCAGACTACGGGATACTATC
>JBEKJX010000280.1:0-4057 GCA_050011015.1 Smithella sp. | reverse complement strand
ATCTCTGCCCTACCTCTTTTTGTCCCCCATTTTAAAATAGATAAAGAATTAATTGATAGTGATAAATTCTATCGGGAAGAACTTTTTTATAAAATATTTCCGAAACGAATCGGAAAAACTATGACAATGGACTGGATATTTGCAAAATGTGCTGATGCTAATAATATTGTTACACCAAGAGACATGATAGATTTATTTAAATTTGCAAAAGCAGAACAATTTAAACAATACAAATTAAATCCTAAACCACAAGAATTTTTAATTTTGGCCGAAACATTTAAAACTGCTTTAGAAGAATTATCTAAGAACAAGAAAGAAAAGTTTTTGTTTGCAGAATTTCCTCACTTTAAGGATTATTTCTTAAAGTTTGAAGGTGGATATTCAGAATATGATAAAGAAAACATAGCGGAAATTCTAGGGACTGATTATCTAAAAGTAATTGACATTTTAAGATCCATTGGTTTCATCAAATATATTCCTAAGAGTGCAGTCTATAAAATACCTACGATTTGGCGTAAGGGATTAAATATTAGAAGAGGTAAAACACATTCAAAGAATAAGTTATAATTAGTATAGTGCATCTAACATATATGGAGATAATATGAATTATCTTGATGTTAATGATTTAATAAAAAAATTGAAGTTTAAAGAAACTGTTGAACAAACAAAGTTTTTAACCAAATTTTATGTATCAATCAGGTTCAATTTCAGTGATTATGATTTTGATGCAGCTTATGTTGATGGAACAAATGATGGAGGACTTGATTTAGTTTGCCAACCAGATTATAACTCTTATTATATATTACAAACAAAATTTACAGCAACTCCCAAAAAAGTTAATTTTATTGAAATTAAACATGAAATTGACAAGATCTTCAAAACGATTATTCAAGAAAACACAAATAAAAAAGCAGATACTTTTATCAATTCTCTTAAAAGAGATTTGCCTAATGAAGATGCTATAATTACAATAAATTGGCTAACAACAAATTATATATCTGATGATGTTTCAAATGATGCACAAAAATTAATTAATTCGTTGAAAAGTAAACATAATATCAAAGCGGTGATAGATTTTATTCCTATTGATAAAGAATCTATTGATCGTGCCATATATGATCATAAGCATGATTTCGTCCCTCAAACTGGTCGAAAAGTTATTCCTATTAAAACTGAAGAATACATAAAAGACAATAATCCAGAAACTTCTATAAATTCAGTTATATGTAAAGTTAAAGTAATCGATATACTAAAGTGGTTTAAAAATAAAGAGGATATAAAAAACTATCTTCAAAAGAATGTGAGAGGGTTTATTGGTGGAGAAGATTCAGATAAAACAATCAACTATAAGATTGCAAACTCGTTTAAAGAGCAGCCTAGATTATTTTGGTATAAGCATAATGGAATTATAATTTTTGTTGATTCGTTCAGAATAGAAGATAATAAACTGATTTTGATAAATCCACAAATAGTTAACGGTGGTCAAACGGTTACGGTAATTTATTCAGTATGGGATAAAAATAGGATTAATAATGATGCTGAGGTTTTGATAAGGGTATATCGGCAAAGTTATGAAGATACTGAAACATATGAAAGAACCATTGAAATTGTTTCTGCTCTGAACTCTCAAAATAAAGTTAATCCTTCAGATTTAAAATCAAATGATCCAGTTCAAGTTAATATTAGCAAACAGTTATCACCATATGGTTATCAGTATCTCAGAAAAAGAGAAAAAAATTCAAAAAGTTCGGATTATAAAATCAAAATGGTAGATTTAGCAAAAGTGTTTTATTGTTGTATTACACAAAGACCGGACATTTCGGCAAGAGGTGAAATAGAAAAAATATTTGAAGATACCAAATCATATAATTTAATTTTTGATAAAGATGATATTTCGAGAAATATTAATATCAATCATAGGATAATTAAATATATAACTGCTTGGTGTATTTTTATGAATAAAAAAGCAATTTCCCAACCTGCACAGTTAGATAATGAATATTTCCAATATACGCAATTTTACTTGATAGCTAATATTTATCAGAAAGTCTGGGAATGGAAACTAAATCATTTTCAAGAAGATTTTAAAACTTGGATAGACTTTGTACAAAGCGAGTATTTTACAGAAGTAGTTAAAAAATATTCTAAACCATTAATAATTATTTTGCGAAGATTAAAACCAAGAGAAGAGAAAGCAATTGATTATTTTAGAAGTAAGGAAGCTGTGGAAGATTTTAGAAGAAAATCAAAATACATAAAATTAAATTTACATATTAGAGACGGATATAATAAATATAAACAATCATTAGATGAATAACACCTTTAACAACATATTCTTGTTTCTTATGAGGTAGAAAAAACCAATATATAACGCAGAACAGATCTCACTCCCAGAGCTATCCAGGAAATTCTGCGATGGTTTTATTCCCATATAAACGACCACTTTACTTTTCATGCCAATTATCAGCAACAGACAAGTAATTTTCTTTTTTTCGTTTTACAACAATTCAACATTAGACATCCTGAGTTAGCTTCAGGATTTTTAAAGAATCCCTAATTTCGTTTTTATTTATAAATTGTCTAGGAGATAAAGACTCATCTATCATTTTTAATACTTCTTTTTTACTATTTTTTTGCATATTTAAATCTAAAAAAGCTAAAATAGATCTTCTTAAATAATCTCTGTAATTGTAAATATTTGTACATAGAAAATTATAATCATTTCTGTCTATTAATGAACCATGAACTATATCACTTCTTATCTGATAAAATTTTTTGACAAAATTACTTATCTGTTTTTCTTCAGTGTCATTGTTACCCAAAATAGTAGCTATTCTTGCAGAAAGATTACGTTTTATGTTGCCACTCTGTAGTATAAATAAAGATTCAAGTGCCAGCGAATAATTAATAAGTGCATCAATTACTGGATAAGGATTGTGATGTTCAATACTTTCTTTAAGTAAAATATGAATGGCTAAAAAACAACGAGTGTCAATGTCATTAAACATTTCATATTTCTTGCAATAAGGCATAGCACCAATGAAATTGATATATTTTAAATAAGGCTCTATTTCTTCTTTAAATATATTAAATATTTTAACATCACTTTCGTTAAATATGTATAATTCGTCTTTTCCTCCTATCCAAGAACCTAAACCATATGACTCGCCATGAAATTTCATCTCGTGCCATTTGCCGCGCCAACGATAAAAAAGTAATGGTATTATTAGATCTCCTCGTCTGAATAATTTCATTATTTTAAAAAGAGGGTAAAAAAACATTATATTATTATCATTTAATACAGTTGTGCTTTTCCCTCTTCCTATATAATACCATCTTCCAATAAGGTAATAATCACATGGATAATTATCAAAATACTTAAGGTTCTTATTAATATCTTCTATGTCATCTTTATGTAATCTTTGTATCCAAAAATCTCCAAAGTGCAGATATTCAACATCAGATTTGAAATTTTTTACTATTGCACATACATGGACATCATCATCTACACTCATTATTTTATAGTCCTATTCAGATTTTATGCAAAATTATTCGGCAAATTAAACTATTTTCCCATAAATATAATCCTATTGCAAATACTTCAAATTAAAATAATATATAAAGCAGAACAGAACTCTCTTTATGGAAGACATATGAAAGTTTTAGATGATATTGCTTGAGTGGAACCGGAAGACTACTTTACTTTTCATACCAATTTGAAGATTACCGGCCACTCCACAAGAGAGATGTTTCTTCGTTATGATACCGTTGATTCTTCGGATATTCGCAAAGCGGTTGAACAAATGGAAGGTTTTTTAAAAAGTGTTGACCAAAACGTTGACCAAGTCCCCTTAAATATAAAAAAGGGCTAACCGATGAATCAGCTAACCCCTCGTTATTCAAATGGTGCCGAAGAATGGACTTGAACCATCACGGGCGTACACCCACTAGACCCTGAACCTAGCGCGTCTACCAATTCCGCCACTTCGGCACTTGAGAAAGTGCACTATACCTATCAACATCTTCTTGTCAAGATAAAATGAGCTTGAATTTAATG
>JBEKJX010000279.1:0-4060 GCA_050011015.1 Smithella sp. | reverse complement strand
TTGGCTGATCCGGTCCCGCTTTGGGCATGGCTCTGGATGAGCCTGGAAACAATGATGAAGTATTTGAAGAGAAGGGAACAAAATTTGTCGTTGATAAAGATGTTTTTAATCAGGCAAAGCCCATCAATATTGATTTTATTGATAGCCCGCAGGGGTCCGGGTTTAAATTAACGTCCGCCCTTCCTGCCGCCGGTTGCGGTTCCGGTTGCAGTTGCTAGAATTTCGGGGGGAGGAATTTTCCTCCCCTTTTTTAATGTCATGATTGAAGAAAAAAAAACAAAAATTGATTTGGCTGAAGATCTTTTCCGGCAGCGGAAATACCGTGAAGCGATTGTTCTATGTGAAGAAATTCACAAAGAATATCCGGAAGAAGAATCGGTTGTTCTACTGTTATCATGGGCATATTATGACAGCGGTGAAACCGAACAGGCTGTAAAATATTTAAATATACTGCTGGAACGGGAACTTAAACGAAAGATTTTTACAGGCTTTGCTTTTGACGAACTCGTGCGCATATATAAGCAAAGTAAAGATTTCAAAAAGCTGACGGAAATTTGCAAAAGGGCTGTTGATGCGCAACCTGATGATATAGGACTTTTAGCTGAACTGGGAAATGCCTATCTTCAATCGAATCAGGCGAAGCAGGCTTGTGAAATTTATGAAAAGCTCATCGCAATTGAAAGCGATAATCCCGTTTTCTATTGCCAATGGGGCGAAGCTTTGTTTGGCGCCGGTTTAAGTAAAGAGAGTGAAAAAGCCTATCTGAAGGCCAGCGAGATAGATTCTGATCAATCTGATCGTTATTACTTTAAAATCGCCGTCTTATTTCAGCAAACCGGAAATTATGAAGAGGCTGAAAGATTATTAAATAAAAGCATTGCTGTAAATTCATCCAATCCTCTATATTATTGCTCGTTGGGTGATATCTTTATCGGCCTGGGGCAAATTCAGAAAGCGCTGGCGGCCTATGAGACGGCCGTGCAATGTGATAATTCGGGGGCTGGGGCTTACTATAATCGTTTGGGCCATTCGCTCATGAAGACCAACAATTTTTCACAGGCAGCTGAGGCTTTTAAATCGGCCATAGCTTATGATCCTGTATGGCCTTACTATTTAAACCTGGCGTCCGCTTATAAAGGGATGGGGTTTGCTGATCAAGCTGATATGATGCTGTGTGAAATAAATAAAATTAAATTAAAATAAATTTAATCCGCTTTCCCGAGTTTGCGCTGATATTCCTTAAATACATGGTAAAAATACTCGTTTTCCTCCATTTCCTTATTAAGAATCAGACCGAATCCCGAGATTTCACCTTCATTAATGATTAAGTTGACGCTTTTATTCAAAGAATGCATATAATCCATAGTTTCGAAAGTTGAACTGATTAAAACAACAAATATTTTCCTGCGGACAGGCATAGGTAAGCGTTCTAAGTATTGGAGAACCTTATTCACTCCATCTTTTTCGGTGTCAAAATTTTCATTGACGACAATGAGATTGAAAGTATGAAAAGTTGTGTATTTTAAGGCCTCTTTAAATGTGGATGCCTCAATGACGTTAAAATTAAGTGATACCAAAGTTTCTCTGATCCTTTGCCCTATGGCAGGATCGCGTTCGCAAATCATGGAAGTGTTGCTATCCGTATCCCGATAATCAAAAGGGCGCCCGGAATAATCTAATTCATCTTCGACTGGATCCTGCATTGAATTTTCTTTGCTCATGTCAATTTCCTGATAATTAATTATTTACACTGCATGAAAATTATTTTCTCCATGGATCGTTTTGGGGCTTGCCGTATAATTTGTCAACTTCCAGCTTGCCGATACTTGAGGTCTTTTCGCCGCGGCTCTTCTTTATCGAGTCTATTCCGCGGCCGACGGTAGCTCTGTTGGAAGCATAAGTGATAGCCGTACTTTCAGTAATCAAATCTTTTTCAAAAAGCTGAGTAATACAATCATCAAAAGTCATCATCCCGAAAGGTGTTCCCTGCACGATAATATCAGAAAAAGTTTTCCCTTCCGATTCGCCATGCAGGATAACGTCTTTTACTCGAAGACTGGTGCTCATCGCTTCAAAAGCAGCGATGCGTCCGCCGCCGATTTTTGGCAACAAACGTTGACAGACTATCCAGCGGAGAGAATCGGAAAGACGCACGCGCATTTGATTCTCTTCCTCTATTGAAAACATGCCAATAATACGGTTTATCGTTTGACCGGCATCTACAGTATGCAGGGTGCTTAAAACCAAATGGCCTGTTTCCGACGCATTCAAAGCAATTTCCACTGATTCCCGATCGCGCATTTCACCGACAAAAATTACCTTTGGCGCTTGACGCATAGCTGCCCGTAAACCATTGGCAAAGGTATCAAAATCTTTGCCCAGTTCGCGTTGATTTATGGTGGATTGCTTTTGAGGGTGCGTGTACTCTACAGGGTCTTCCAATGTAATAATGTGCACAGAACTATTTTCATTGATTTCGTTGATAATCGCGGCAAGTGATGTCGTTTTACCGGTGCCTGTTGCGCCTGTTATCAGAACGATGCCGAATTTTTCATTGGCAATTTTGTAAAAAGCCGGGGGCAAGCCTAAGTCAGCGCATGAAGGGATTTTCGACTCAAGCTTTCTTAAAACGATAGAATAGTTGCCAAGTTGAGAAAAAATATTTACACGAAAACGGGCGATTCCGGGCAACTCATAAGACAGATCGCAGGAACCTTCTTTTATTAGAGTTTGCATCAGCCGGTGATCCTGATTAATCAAATTCAGAGCGAAAATTTCCGTTTGAAAAGGTGTTAGTTTTTCGAAAGATGGCCGTAAATCAACACTGAGTAATTGACCGGCGGAATATACCTGCAACGGTTTATCCACGGTTAATATGAAGTCGGAAATGTTCGGATGCGATTCCAACATTTTTGTCAGGATATAATCAATTTCCGGTTTTCTCATAAGCTATCCTCGCGATAATTTATGCTTCCGTAAAGTCTGTTGGCGGATGTTTCAACAGCGGACGGAATCTGGCCTGATCATTGGCCTTGATATAAGCGTCGTCGCCGCTTATCCAGCCGCGGTTGTAGACATCCATAATCCCATCGTCCAAAAGCTGCATTCCATATTTTTTGCCCGTTTGCATCATGGAAGGAATCTGATATGTTTTGGATTCGCGGATCAAATTACGAATTGCGGGTGTGGCAATTCAAATCTCGAGCGCAACACAGCGGCCTTTCACGTCAACTCTCTTAAACAAAACCTGCGAAACAACCGCGCGTAAACCATCGGCCAGTGTAGAGCGAATTTGCAATTGTTCGGTTGCCGGAAAAACTTCGATTATTCTGTCAACGGTTTTTGCCGCACTGGTTGTATGGACGGTGGAAAAAACCAGATGGCCTGTGGAAGCGGCTTCTATAGCTAATGAGATGGTTTCCAGATCGCGCATTTCACCAACCAGAATGATATCAGGGTCTTCACGCAATGCTCCGCGCAAAGCCGCGGAAAAACTTCTGGTATGAAGTCCCACTTCCCTGTGATTAATGATACAATTTTGACTCTTATGAACAAATTCAATAGGATCTTCAATTGTAATAATATGGTCTCTGCGCAGGCGGTTGGCTTCGTCGATAATGGCTGCCAGCGTTGTGGATTTTCCGCTGCCTGTGGGACCGGTGACCAGCACAAGGCCGCGCGGAAGAGACGCTAATTTTGATATTACACTCGGCAGTCCCAACTGTGCGCAAGACAATATTTTATCCGGTATTTCACGAAAAACCGCGCCGATGCCGTTTTTCTGCTGGAAGTAATTAACGCGATAGCGAGCGAGAGCAGGGACTTCGTAAGCAAAATCAACGTCGCCCGTTTCTTCGAAATTTTTAATTTTATGCTCCGGCGTTATTTCGTAAAGAAGCACTTTTAGAGCGTCATTAGTGAGAACATCGTATTTAATCCTCTCAATATCACCGCGGATTCTAATAGCAGGCTGTTGACCGGAAATAAGATGGAGATCTGATGCACCCTGCTCGTGCATAAGATGAAAAAAAGCATCAATTTTTGCCATTTACTTTCTCCT
>JBEKJX010000278.1:0-4064 GCA_050011015.1 Smithella sp. | reverse complement strand
GCCAATTCACTGGCCGGAATAAAGAATGGGGCGCGCCAGGTGGAATGTACGATCAACGGCATCGGTGAGCGGGCCGGCAACACGGCAATGGAAGAATTTGTCATGGCACTGCAAACGCGCAAAGACCTCTACGGTCTTCACACAAAAATCAATACCGATCAGATATACAAAACATCGCGCCTGTTGACACAAATTACCGGAATATCCGTGCAGCCCAACAAAGCCATCGTGGGAGCAAATGCTTTCGCGCATGAATCCGGCATTCATCAGGACGGTTTAATTAAAGAAAAAATAACTTACGAAATTATGACCCCACAGTCCGTAGGCATAAGCGACACACATATCGTGTTGGGTAAACACTCCGGCCGTAACGCTATTTCGCACCATCTAAAAAAAATGGGCTACACCCTGAATGATGAACAACTCAACAAGGTCGCGGCAAGAGTAAAGGAACTGGCAGACGTCAAAAAAGATATTTATGATGAGGATTTGGAAGCGATTCTTTCCGAAGAAATCTACCGGGGCGAAGATAAATACAATCTGGTTTACCTGAATGTGGTCAGCGGCAATGTTGCCATTCCCACTGCAACTATGGAAATGCAGGTAGGTAAAGACGTTGTACGGGAAGCCGGATTCGGCAACGGTCCGGTCGATGCCACTTTTGCGGCAATCCGTAACATCACCAAGACTAATTATCCGCTGATGAAATATATTGTCAACGCTATAACCGGAGGATCGGACGCGCAGGGTGAAGTTACGGTCCAGCTAAAATACAACGGACATTCGGTTGTAGGACGCGGCGCACATCCGGATGTTATTGTTGCTTCTGCCAAGGCCTATATCAATGCGTTGAATCGTCTGGAATTTTTAAAGGACAGCGGTAAAAAGGTTAGAGTTGAATAAACTCTTAAAATAAGCTAAAAAAACGTTTCATTTTTAACAAGGAGTATAAATCGTGGGCAACACCATTACGGAAAAGATTTTAATGGCTCATACCGGACTAAAAAAAATCGTTGCTGGCCAGTTGATCAACGCTAAAGTGGATATTGCTTTAGGCAACGATGTCACCGCGCCTATAGCCATTAATGAATTTAAAAAAGCAGGCGGAGAAAAAGTCTTTAACAAAGACAAAGTTGCTTTAGTTTTAGACCACTTTACACCGAATAAAGACATTAATTCCGCCCAACAATGCAAGGCTGTGCGCGAATTCGCCAAAAAACAGAAGATAACTCATTTTTATGAAGGCGGCCAAGTGGGCATTGAACACGCTTTATTGCCTGAGCAGGGCATTGTCCTGCCCGGAGATTTGGTCATTGGCGCAGACAGCCATACCTGCACTTACGGGGCATTGGGCGCGTTTGCCACCGGAGTGGGCAGCACCGATCTGGCTGCAGCCATGCTCACCGGTGAATTATGGCTTAAAGTGCCATCATCTATAAAATTTATAATTTTTGGTTCTTTGCAAAAATGGGTTTCAGGCAAGGATTTAATTTTATATATAATAGGCCGCATTGGTGTTGACGGAGCTCTTTATAAGGCAATGGAATTTACCGGAGAAATAGTCGGCAAATTGCCGATGGCCGACAGACTTTCCATGGCCAACATGGCTATTGAAGCAGGAGCAAAAAACGGTATTTTTGCTCCTGATAAAATTACCAGAGAATATATCAAAAAAAGAGCGAAACGCGATTATAAATTTTATTCTTCCGATACGGATGCCGTTTATACTGACACAATTGAAATCGACGCCGGGGAAATTGAGCCACAGGTGGCTTTCCCCCATTTGCCTTCTAATGTTAAAGGAATAAGCAAAGCGGGCAAAATAAAAATTGACCAGGCGCTTATTGGTTCCTGCACCAACGGCCGGATTGAAGATTTGAGAGTCGCCGCACAGATTTTGAAAAACCGTAGGGCAGCATCCAATGTAAGGTTGATTATTATTCCGGCAACCCCGGAAATTTACAAACAGGCTTTAAAGGAGGGACTTATTGAAATTTTCCTGAAAGCCGCTGCCATAATCAGCCCGCCTTCCTGTGGCGCCTGTCTGGGCGGACACATGGGAATTCTAGCAGAAGGAGAAAGAGCTGTCGCTACTACAAATCGTAACTTCGTTGGCCGTATGGGACATCCCAAAAGTGAAGTCTACCTTGCAAACCCTGCAATCGCGGCAGCTTCAGCTGTATTAGGAAGAATCGCATCCCCTGAGGAACTGTAAAACCATGGGCATGATGCCCTGTGCTTTGCGGGATAGATAAACTTACCAATTCCAATGCGTTTCGTTTTTGGAATTGAAGTTTTATTAATAAAGGAAAAGGATTTCTTGCAATGATATTCAAAGGAAAAGTATGGAAATTTGGAGATAATATAGATACCGACGCGATAATTCCGGCGCGCTATTTAACGACATCGGATCCGCAAGAGCTTGCCGCTCACTGCATGGAAGATGCTGATCCGGATTTTATTACCAGGATGAAGACGGGCGATATTATTCTGGGAGGAGAAAATTTCGGCTGCGGCTCTTCGCGCGAACACGCGCCTATCGCGATTAAAGCGGCTGGCGTTTCCTGCATTATAGCTAAAAGTTTCGCCCGCATTTTTTATCGCAACGCCTTTAATACTGGTCTTCCCATTTTTGAATCCAGAGAACTTGTGGATGCGATTAGAGAAGGGGAGAAGGTGGCTGTGGACAGCGCCAGGGGAACTATCACCGTAGCTAACTCAAATAAGATTTTCATAATTAATCCCATTCCGCCTTTTATGGAAAAACTCATTGCCGATGGTGGTTTGATGAAGCATATTGCCAGAAAAAGAGGGAAGAATGAAACAAGGTGATTTTAAAATAGCCGTATTTGCCGGCGATGGCATAGGGCCGGAAATAATGAAAGAAGCTTTAAAGATTTTAAAGATTATTTCTGACAATAGAAATATTAACCTGCAACTTACCGAAGGACTTGTAGGAGGATGCGCCTATGATCATTTTGGAGTCCCCTTGCCGGATGAGAGTCTTGCGCTTGCTCGGCAAAGTGACGCGGTTTTATTGGGAGCCGTGGGCGGTCCCCAATGGGAATCGTTGGATTATAAAGTAAGACCGGAGAGGGCGCTTCTGGGATTACGTAAGGAATTAGGTATTTTTGCTAATTTACGGCCGATTGTTGCTTTTGACGAACTTCTGGAGGCATCGCCACTCAAGAGAAATATCGTGCAGAAAATTGATATTATGATTGTCCGCGAATTGACCGGTGATGTTTATTTTGGCGAACCACGCGGCATAAAAAAGGGAAAAGACGGAAAACGCAGAGGGGTTAACACGATGGTTTACTCTGAAGATGAAATCCGTAGAATTGCCGTTCGTGCTTTCGAAATTGCCCGAACGCGTAAAAAAAATCTCCTTTCCGTAGATAAAGCTAATGTTCTCGAAACTTCCGAGCTCTGGCGTGATGTGGTGACAGAGGTCGGCCAGAATTGTCCAGACATTACCCTAAAGCACATGTATGTTGATAACTGCGCCATGCAGCTTATTCGTAATCCGGCTCAGTTTGACGTAATTGTTACATCCAATTTATTCGGGGACATATTAAGCGATGAGGCAGCTATGCTGACCGGTTCTATCGGCATGCTTCCTTCAGCCAGTCTGGGCGAGAAAACCGCTTTATATGAACCCATTCATGGTTCAGCCCCGGATATAGCTGGAAAAAATATCGCCAATCCCCTGGCCACAATTTTGTCGGTGGCCTTGATGCTCCGTTATTCTTTTTCCATGCCGCTGGAAGCAGGACTAATCGAAAAAGCCGTCGCTGAAACATTAAAAGAAGGTTTCCGGACACAGGATATTCATCAGCAAAACAAAAATCTTATCGGTACCGGAGAAATGGGCGACAATGTTGCGAGAAATCTGCGTAATCTCTTAAATGAATGAGCGTCTTATAAAAGCCGGTTATAAGCAACTCCTGTGAGGATAAAAAAGATGGAATCTATTGTTTTTTTGGAAAAGATATCAATCGATCCTCCCCGTGAAAAAATATATCAGCGTCTCGGCTACAAAAAAAGAACAACCACAATCTCGA
>JBEKJX010000277.1:0-4073 GCA_050011015.1 Smithella sp. | reverse complement strand
ATTTGAGGATTTAAGGAAGAAATAATGGGATATTCCGTTTATTTTTTTAAGCCCGGTCAATAGTTCATAATCAATAATACATTAAAACGGTAATCATTAATAATATTTCCGCACCAACCACACTTTCGGGTAGTTGATAATGGTTCATTCAACAAGTATAATCATTATCGTCCATTTCCATATTCTTACCCTCGGAAAGAGAGGCGAATACAAAAGATGCCGACGTATAAGATTTCGACTGTTCAAAAAGAAGATATTCTTGAAGTTGTCATTACCGGAGAATTGGCAAATGATGATGTCAGAAAATTGACCGATGAAGTATATGATATCGTCAGGTCATCGAACGCGAAAAAACTGTTATGTGATATTCGTGATTTGAAGGGACGCCTGGGATTTACGGACATGCAGTTTTTTTTAACGAATGTGCCCTCCCTTTTTTATAATATTTATACCGCCTTTGTGGACATTCCTGAGAACGCGAATCTACAGCCGTTTCGTCAATACGTGGCAAGACATGCCGGGCTGCCGGCGAAATGGTGTACGGACACTGATGACGCAATTTTCTGGCTTAAACAGAAGTCGAAATAAATTGCGCGTTGATCCGGGAAATAGTAAATAGTGAATGGTGAAAAGTGAAATGTGAAAGATAGATTGCCACAGCGGCCACAGAGCCGCTTCGCAATGGCAAAAGCAAAAAGCGAAGGGTCTGCCGTTGACATTTGATGATCTGCTTTCGCATTTCATGTTTAAAACGTAGGCCGGGTCTTCAGACCCGCAAAACAAGCGAGCCTGAAGGCTCGCACTACGAAATCTTAAATCTGTTATTCCGAACCGCCGCAGGCGCGTAAGGAATCTTAAAGACTTCTCACGTTCGTTCGAAGTGACAAAGTGCTTCACCATTCACATTTCACTTTTTCAACTTAGAACTTAGAACCTAGAACTTTTTTTCTTTTCACCCTTCACCCTTCACCCTTCACCATCCACTAGTCCCTGTTCTTTACTTAATTACTTAATACTTAAAACTTAAATCTTTTTCCTATTCTTTACTGTGCTCATGATTACCTTGACATACTAGACCGCGTTACCTATACTTCACTTTGCAAAAAGCAAGTTCTTATCAGTCAGGAACTGCATGGCAATCCGGCGTAGTTCAACATAAGTGATATAAAGGAGAATGGAAATTTGAGTACACTATTAAAGATCGGGGATAAAGCGCCGAATTTTCAATTTAATACACCATGGACATCCTCGCAGAATTTTTATGAAACCATTCAACAACAGGATGCCGTATTTGTATTTCTGCGGTATCATGGCTGTCCCGTCTGTCAGATGGAAATGGCCAACCTTAAACACGATATAGAATTGTTCAATCAGAAAAAAGCAAGGGTTTTCGTTTTTTTGCAGAGTTCAACCGCGACTTTGCTGCCGCTGCTAAAAAAAGAAGATTGGCCGTTTGACATCGTTTGCGACCCGAAAGGAACAATTTTTCAGCTTTATGCCGTTTTGCCGGGTGGCCTATTAAACTATTTAAACCCCGCGGGTCTCATCGCTGCTGTCAAGGCGACATTCCGGGGATTTGTTCATAAAAAATTTGAGGGGAATGAAACACAACTGCCGGCGGCATTTATCATAAAAGCAGACAAGACTGTAAAGTATGTGTATTACGGCAGGCACATCGGTGATATTCCCATGCCGTCTGTTTTAGCGGAGCATCTTGATTAAAAATGCCCGCAGTAATTGGGAAATAGGGGAGAGCGCCCAATTAAAAAGGGTCGAGAGAAAAGAAGTGAAGAGTGAAAAGTTAAAGATAGATTGCCACGGCGGCCTCAGAGCCGCTTCGCAGTGCCGAAAGCAAAAAGCGGAGGGTCTGCCGTTGACATTTGATGATCTGCTTTCGCATTTCATGTTTAAAACGTAGTCTAGGTCTTCAGACCCGCAAAACAAGCGAGCCTGAAGGCTCGCACTACGAAAACTTAAAAAATGTCATTCCGAACCGCCGCAGGCGCGTGAGGAATCTTAAAGACTTCTCACGTTCGTTCGAAGTGACAAAGTGCTTCACTCTTCACCCTTCACCTTTCACAGGTGTTTTTTCCATTCACTATTCACTTTTCACCTTTCATAGGTGTTTTTTTTATTCACCCTTCACATTTCACGTCTTCTGGCCGCCGGCCATCCTGATCTATTCCATATGAATTGATTCGTGCGCATCGAACCTTTCGGGTTTGCCATAAAAAGCAATGCCGAAATGAAACAACTTTTTATCTGGAGTATCTATATCATGCCATCTCTTATTCAGTTCATCATAGGTAAGAAATGTCCTGTATTGACATGCCGGATCTTCAAAATAAATATACTTGTTATCGTAACCGATGGGGACTACCCAGTGTCCATCTTTCCAGTCATCTTCATAATGAATTTTTTTATCATCCCGATAAGCCTGGATTGCCAGCATGCAGGGTGTATTGCTGTCGACACAATCCTTGATATCCTGAATAATCATATTTTCATGCATCCTGTACTTCAGCTTATATTTCCTAGCTGCTTTAATTATTCCTTTTATCAATGTTCCATCTTTTTTAGTTGTGCCTGCCAGCTTCATGATTTCATCTTCGCTGACATTATAGCCGAAGAAAGTTAAAACCGATTCCAGGCAGGAAGCTCCACAACTGTATGAATATGGCTGTCTTTTAAACGGATACATCATTTCATGGCGCAGATTTTTAATATTTTTAGTTTTCATAATCCTGAATACTCATTCCGGTTATTTTAAGAATACAGTTCGTCAGGCTCCGGATGTATCATACACGACTAACGGTTTTCAATCATTTTTCTTTGGATGGCAAAACCTGCCTGAGTGATAAACAGCAGGATAACCCCTTCATTTTACGGTCTATATTTCATTGACATAAAAATCCGATTTGCCTATACTGCACTTGCCGGAAAGCAATGTCTAAAGTCCGGTCGAGTTTTTTGACCCGGTTTTTCATTAACACGCTGGATTCGGAGATGATAAGTCATGGCATGGACAGTCGAGTTGGATTCCGAGAGCGGATTTATCCATAGCGTCTACACCGGCATCGTCAGGCGTGACGATGTCATAGCAGGAACGGCCGAAACGATTAAAGTCTCTTTTTCCGCTGGCAGGGGCCCGCATAAATTTTTAACGGAATGGAACCACGTCGCCTCCAGACTGTCCACATCGGAAATCTTCTTCATTCCCAATGAGTGGGAAGCCGCGGGAGTCAGCAAAAAAAGTGTTATGGCGCTTGTCGTTCCCAAAAGGGGAACGGCCTGGAAAGACGCTTTGTTCTATGAGAACGCCTGTTCGAATAGAGGCTGGATGGTTCGCGTGTTCGACAACAGGAACGATGCCGTCGAATGGCTGGAAAAACAGAAAATAGCCTGAGAAAGACCGCGTAAACTTTGATCAGCCGCCGCGCGTCATCAATAGTCAATGAGTTTGTTTTTACTCTCTTTGAAACTCTCCGCGAAGCTCTCCTGCGGCAAGCGAAGGTGTTTGCGCCCGCTATCGAATTGAATTGGTAATCATCGATTTATTTATTTCGGGAGGTTGTGATTTTACGGGTGAAAAAAGGAGTCGTAATGAATCGGTCATCGCGAAGCATTATTGCCATAATACTCACCGGCATTTGGGTAAATCTATCCGAGTTTTTTAGAAACGGTGTTCTTCTGAAAACATATTGGGTCAAACATTATCAGTCCCTCGGAATGACTTTCCCCTCTGAACCGAAGAATGGAATGATCTGGCTCGCGTGGGGATTTTTATTCGCCCTCGCAATTTTTTTAATTTCAAGAAAATTCGATCTGATGCTGACCGCCCTGATCAGCTGGTTTATGGCGTTTGTTCTGATGTGGGTTGCTGTTTTTAATCTGAACGTACTTCCCGGCGCTATTCTTATTTATGCCGTCCCCCTCAGTTTGCTGGAAGCTTTTATAGGTTCTTACATTTGTATAAAGATATCTCCAATTTCAAAAATCTGATTTTATGCTGCCTCATAAATGGTCATTATTATTTACATGTTCCTTGTCCAGGCATTAAAATATACGGCGAA
>JBEKJX010000276.1:0-4080 GCA_050011015.1 Smithella sp. | reverse complement strand
TATTTTATCGGAGCAAAACTGGGTTTGACCGCCACACCAAGAGATTATCTGAAAAACCTTGATGAAAAGGAATTGGCGGATACAGATCCCAGAGATTACGAGAGAAGGGTTTTACTTTCTACATATAAAACCTTTGGATGCGAGAGTGGTATTCCTACCTATCGTTATACGCTGGAAGACGGAATAAAGGATGGATATTTAAAAAGACCTATAGCTATTGACTGCAGAACAGATATTACCACTCAACTCCTTTCTGATGAAGGATATGCATACCAGATAAAGACAGAAGAAGGAGATGAAGAAGAGGTTATCTATAAACAGAAGGATTTTGAAAAACGGTTCTTTTCCGATCTGACCAACGCACAATTTGCAAAAACTTTTATGGAAAACGCTCTTCGCGATCCCATATCCGGTGAGATTGGAAAGACTATTATCTTTTGCGTCAGCAGGAAACATGCAACCAAGATGGAAACAATTTTAAACAAATACGCAATGAATATGTTTCCAGAAAAATACCAATCTGATTTTGCAATGCAGATTACTTCAGATATTACGGGAGCACAGGATTACACGAGGAATTTTTCAAACAACAATCTCAACGGATTTACACATTTCCTTAAGGGATATAAGACCAGTAAAACAAGGGTCTGTATTACCGTGGGAATGATGACAACTGGATATGACTGTAAGGATATTCTCAATATCTGTATGCTGCGTCCTATTTTTTCACCTACTGATTTCGTCCAGATTAGGGGTAGGGGAACCAGAACATTTACTTTCACCTATACACGTAGAGAAAACGGTCAGGAAGTCACGGAAAGAAAGGAAAAGGAAGGGTTCAAGCTTTTTGATTTCTTTGCTAACTGCGAATACTTTGAAGAAAAATATCCCTATGATGCGGTTATTGAATTACCCCCTCAAACAGGAAAAGGTCCTAAAGGTCCACCGGAACCTCCTAAAATACCAGAGCAGACAGTTATTGATATTCCCGATCCGCTGAAAACCATGGTTGTATTTAAACCTAACGGAGAGGAATGGAGAATTGACAAGGAACTCTATTCCAACAAATTCGAAAGTAAAGTCAAAGATACCTATAAGGAGTCTCCTGAATTCAAGGAATATGTGGACAGTGGCAACTACGAGGAAATGGAAAGATATGTCAAAGCGCATCTTTTTGACAAACCGGAATATTATTTCAATCTGGAGAAGCTAAGACAGGGGTATAAAGCTGACCGGCGTTTAACTATCTGGGAAATACTGGATAAGATATTCGGTAAAATACCAAAATTCAGGACAAAAGACGAGCTTGTGGAAGAAGAATTTGAGAAATTCCTGGTCAATGAAAACGTTTCGCCGGAATTATTTTATGAAATACGGGATTTCTTCAAGATGTATGTTACTGATGAAGAAGCAAGAACAAAGATCAACAATCATGACTTCAGTTATTTCGCTGGTGATCCTGTCATAACCCATATCCTGAAGAAAATTGGACCGGAAAAATTAAAGGAAATTCCGGAATACATAAAAGATCACGTCAATTTTAACCGTTTCATGTAAAAAAGGATAATAGTGCTCACATCTGAAATCAAGCAGAAGATCAACAATGCAAGAGATATTCTGGTCGGGAAGATACCTACACCAACTGGTCAGGTTGAACAGATTACCCTCGCACTGGTCTATAAGTTCATGAACGATATAGATGAACAGAACAAGGACCTGGGAGGTAAATTAAAGTTTTTCACCGGTGAGTATAGTAAATATGCATGGAAACACCTTCTGGATAAAAGTCTTTCCGCATATGAAAGGGTAACAGCGTATGGGGAAGGACTGGAAAAGATGCATCTCAATCCAAGTCTTCCGCAGTTTTTCCGTAACGTATTCCGAGGAGCGTTTCTACCATTCCGCGATCCGGAAGTATTGACCATATTTTTAAAACAAATAGATGAATTTAGATATGGACATAATGGGGATTTAGGGGACGCATTTGAATATCTTCTTCAGGTAATGGGAACGCAGGTAGACGCCGTACAATTTCTTACCCCTCGTCACATTATTAATTTTATTGTCAGTATTGTTGATCCTGAAAAGACTGACAAAATCTTAGACCCAGCGGTAGGAACAGCAGGATTCCTAATCTCCGCATATCAGCACCTATTAAAACAAAATACCCTGAAGGGATCGAATAAACCAGGTTCAGCTCTTACCGTTGATGATAGAAAAAGATTTGCTAATAACTTCGTTGGATATGATGTCTCCCATGATCTGGTTCGCCTTTCCCTTGTTAATCTGTATTTTCACAATTTTGCTGATCCCAAGATTTACGAATATGACACGTTGGGAAATTTAGCTAGATGGGATGATGATTTTGATTGTATCCTGACAAATCCGCCATTTATGACACCAAAGGGAGGCGTTAAACCGCACAAGAGATTTTCCATCCAAGCTAAAAAATCAGAAGTCCTTTTTGTCGATTATATTATGGAGCACCTTAATCCCAACGGTAAATCTGGAATCATCGTTCCGGAAGGAATTATTTTTCAATCCGCTACCGCATATAAAACACTTAGAAAAATGATGATAGACCAGAATTTTTTATATGCGGTGGTATCCCTACCTGCAGGGATATTTCAACCATATTCGGGAGTCAAGACCAGTGTCCTTTTGATGGACAGAGTTTTAGCTAAAAAGACAAAGGATATTTTATTTGTCAAGGTTGAGAATGATGGATTTGACCTGGGAGCACAGAGAAGACCGATTGATAAGAATGACCTTATACAAGCTGCGGAGATACTGAAGCGATATAAGACTAGCATACAGACAGGAAAACCGTTTGAACTTTCTGACGAAGATAAGCAAATTGCGTCTCTTATTCCGATAGAAAAAATATCCAAATCGGATGATTATAATCTGTCTGGTGACCGGTATAAGGAAACCATAGCACTGGTTAATCAGAATTGGCCAGTGGTGGAACTAGGGAAGATTTTTCTTGAAATAAAGAACGGTAGAAATGTTGAACAGATTGACGATAAAGGGAAATATAGAGTTTCAAGAATTCAAACCATCTCAAATTGGGTTGTGGATTTAAGTAAAACCAAATGGACTAATGATAATGTTTCTGACGAAGATTTCCTCAGGGAAGGAGATATTCTTTTAAGTCATATTAATAGCATGGATCATTTAGCAAAGTCAGCATTAGTATCAAATATTAATGAAAAAGTTGTTCACGGAATAAACTTGTTGAGATTGAGACCCAATAAAGACATATTAAATCCACATTATGCTTCATTTGTTTTTCAGGATGATCATTTTATAAATAAAGCTAGATCATTTGCGCAAAAAGCGGTTAATCAAGCAAGCATTAAATCTTCTGACATAAGATCGTTGACAATTCCATTTCCTCCTCTTGAAGTCCAGCAGGAAATTGTTTCACAACTGGATAGCTATCAGAAGATCATTGATGGCGCAAAACAGGTTGTCGATAATTATAAACCGGAGATAAAGATTGATCCGAACTGGCCAATGATGAGGTTAACTGAAGTATGTGATATAAATTCAGAGTCAAATGATCCAAAAGATTTATTTGGTAACAATGAATTTGTTTACATCGATATTACATCTGTAGAAAATGGAACCGGAGAAGTAAAGTTGTCTAATATTATTCTTCCCAAAGAAGCACCTAGTAGAGCAAGGCGAATGGTAAAAAATGGTGACGTTTTACTTTCTACTGTGCGACCAAATTTGAAAGCTTTTGCATATTTAACTAACTTACCCGTAAGAGTTATTGCTTCTACAGGATTTTCTGTTTTACGCAGCAAAAAAATAGTAGATTCAAAATTTCTTTATATATCTATCCTTGATGACCAAGCAATTAATCAAATGGTTAAATCTATGGGGAAAGGTGCCTATCCAAGTATTAATACCTCTGACGTAGAAAATATTAAAATCCCCCTCCCTCCATTCGACACTCAAAAATAGATTGTTGCTAGAATTGAAGAGGAACAGAAGATTGTGGATGCTACTAAGAAACTGATTGAGCTTTACCAAGGAAAAATTAAAGAGAAGATAGATGAGGTGTGGGGA
>JBEKJX010000275.1:0-4083 GCA_050011015.1 Smithella sp. | reverse complement strand
CAGGCTAAGCGTCTCCCCATCTTTCACGGAGATGATTTCATGCTGATCATGAAAGAGCTCTTTTAATGTCTTTACGCCGGTAGTCGAAGCAAAAACCTTTTCGGGTTTGATGAAATCAATTACTTCGTTCAGACAGCCGGAATGATCCATCTCGGAATGGTTGGAAATAATATATTTTATCTTGGAAGGATCAACGACGGATTTAATCCGGGAGAGCATTTCATCTTTGAACGGCGCTTTGACCGTGTCTATTAAGGTAATATCATCCGCCATTACCAGATAGGCGTTATAGGTGCTGCCGTGCGGTGTGGTATAACCGTGAAAATCGCGGATTGTCCAATCAACGGCGCCAACCCAATAAACATTATCAGTTACCTTTATTGCCGAATAAATATCTTTCATCATTTCACCTCTTAGTCAATTCATATTGAAAGTAATATAAGTTCTAATCAGTATCAGTCAACGGCAGCTTAAAGTATTTTTTTTGCGCCGATATCAAACGCGGTCAAATTTATCTCGCGTTTATCGGCAGGCATGCTTTTGGTTATTTCCTTTTCAAAAGCATGGCGGTCTATCGGCAGCAGAGCCGCGCCTGCCAGCGCTCCGATCATGACAATATTGCTCAAAACCGGATTGCCCAGATCAACCGCCGCGGACGTGGCGTCGATTAACCAGCTTTTTGCCGCCAGTTTTTCAAACATTGATTGAATTTCATCAAGAGACGGATATGTAAAATCGCCGGTGATGACCCCCATGGGATAAACCATGCGCGAATTGGCGAGAACCGCGACATCGGGATTGCCGTATCTGACCAGAACCCTGAGGGCTTCCACCGGTTCCAGCGCAACAATTATGTCCGCCCTGCCCTGCGGAATTTGCGGACTAAAAACGGACTTTGAGGACACGCGCAAATGGCTCATCACCGAACCGCCGCGCTGGGACATGCCGAAAGTTTCGCCGATCGTGACAATATAGCCCGCGTTCACCAGCATTCCGGCCAGCACACGCGAAGCCATGACATTGCCCTGACCGCCGACTCCGGTGATGATTATATTTACAGGCTCTTTATACAAATTCGCATTCATTCGTCTACCTTTGTACGTGATACACCTTGCCCGGTGTAAGAAGCTTTGTAACTTTTCTGTCATTTCGATGCGAAGCGAGAAATCTTGATTTCCATATATTCAGCAATTTAAGATTCCTCACCCGGTAAATCGGGATTCGGAATGACACTTTTTGTTATTGTGACACAATTTCGTATACCGGGTTATCGCCCCAACGCATATTGGAACTTGCTTTCTTCATCATCCAACCGTCTCCGTTCTTATAATCGCTTTTTGCGGACAGATCGAATAACAGACGCCGCAGCCCGCGCAAATGACTTCGTCAATTGCCGCTTTCTTCTTTGCCCGATCCCACGTAAGCGCCGGACAGCGGAAAATTCTCGTGCATAAACGGTTGCAGCCGCAATTTTCGCCCAGACATAGTTCCTCGTTAACTTTCATCTGATATTTTTTCTTGCCCTTCTTTTCGGGGCTCAGAGCGCAAATCTGTCTCATTATCAGCACCTTCAATGAGCCGCGCTCCGCCATAAAAGAAGTGAGAATTTTACTGGTCTCTTCCAAATCGAAAGGATCGCTGATAGCGACTTTTGCCCCTACTGCCTTGCAGATTGCGGCAATCTCAACAGATGGAAGCGGCTCGCCTATGGCGCTCATATCCAGACCGGGATGAGGCTGGAAGCCCGTCATTGCCGTTCCCGCATTATCCAGAACGATAAAGGTCATATCCGCCTGATTATGCCGGGCGTTAATGAGCGCCGGAATAACGGCGTGATAAAAAGTGGAATCTCCGCAAACCGCCAGAACCGGTTTATCCAGACCGAAAGCATCCAGTTTGGCAAATCCGCTGGCCAGGCCCGTGCCCGAACCCATGGAATGAAGAGTGCGTACCGTATTGAAACCGATAGCAGGCCAAAGCGATGCCATCGCGTAACAGCCGATATCGCCGCAAACAATGCCCTCGCGGCCGTCCAGTTTCAGCGCGGTGTTAATATTCCAGAAAGAAGCGCGGTGCGGACAACCGGGACAAAACGTCTGTTCCCGCGGAGGAATTTTCAGCGCCACTTTTTGGATTTCGCGAACATAACCGGCAGGCAATGATTTGGGTTTGACCTTCATTATTTTGCCGAGAGCGGCGGCAACAATATCCGGATTCAATTCGCCGACTGAGGGCAGCGTCTTATCCATTTTCCCGTAAAAAGTTTTAATACCGGTATCTTTGAGCATTCCCATCGCGGCGACTTTGATATTTTCTTCCAGAAAAGGAAGAACTTCTTCCACAATCATAATCTTATCGGTCAGGCGCAAATATTTTTTCAACAACCTCAATGGCAGAGGCCATGTGCAACTGAGTTTTAATATCCCGACACGCTTTTGCAGACCCAGCATTTTGAGGGCTTCACTGCTGTAGAGAAAACAGGCGCTGCTGGTGATTATCAAAAGTTCCGGGTGTTTGGGACCGGAGTAACTGTTAAAAGGACTCTTTTCAAAAAGATCCGCGGCTTCCTGCAATTTTTTCTGCTGAAGATTGTGTTTAACGACAACCGGAGTGCTGACTACCGGCCCCCTCAAAGGGTCCATAAATGATCCGTCAGAAACAAATTCAGCCACTCTTACTTTTTCCGGAAGTTTGCCGCAGATAACGTTGCCGCTGGCGTGAGACATGCGCGTCACCGAGCGCAGGATAACGATATTTCTTATTCTCTCCGATAACTCAAACGCCCACTTGGTCAAATCCTTGGCTTCCTGAAAATTGGCCGGTTCCAGAAGCGGTATTTCGAGCATACGCGCGAAATACCTCGACTCTCCCTCATTGACACTCGATAGAGCGCCGGGATCTTCACATTCGACCAGAACTATTCCGCCGCGAGTGCCCGAAGAGGCAAGATGCAAAAGAAAATCGGATGCTACGTTGACGCCGTTTTGCTTCATCACGCACATTGAACGCAAACCGGAAAAAGACGCGGCGGCGGCCACTTCCAAAGCCACCTTTTCATTGGTTGACCATTCCACGTAAAGGTTTCTCTCCCGGGCGACATCGGATAAGCGTTCTATTACCTCCGATGAGGGGGTGCCGGGATAACCGGAAACGACATTGACTCCAGCTTCCAGCGCTCCCCGCGCGATGGCCTCATTGCCCATGAATAAAACTTTGGTTTTGGCTGAACTAAGTAATTTGGACACGTTCTTACCTGTTTTTTCTGTTATAAACTTCCGGGGTTAAATATTTCAGCACTGCCGGATCACGGCTATCTAAATACAACAGTTTCTTTACCGAGCCGCTTTTCCGAATAATATTTTTCAGCGCGTTTTTTTTCTTATTTATAGCCGCATCTTTCAGTTCTTTTAAACTTTCAGAGGGAGCTTCCCGTAATTCCAGAATTCCTCTTTTTACGGCCAGTTCTACCAATTCTCTGCCATTTTCTGTCCGCACAATCAACTGATTCCATTGACGCACCTCTTCCCAATTACCGGCAAAGCGCGCTGAGCCGACCGAAACATCGGCATATTCCGCCGTGCTGTCCATGCAATATCGACAAGCTTCCCGAATACAGCTCTGCACGTCGCCAAACGGAATCGATTTCGCGCCATCATCCGTGTAAAGCTCCAGAATATTTCCCCCTGCCGGAATATCCATTCCTGTGATGGATTCCAAAGCAATATTATTTTCAAACAGTAACTTTATATATTTTCCCATGGAAAGCGTCCAGCCGCAGTACAATCCAATAACCAGTTTCAGTTGATTTATTTTAGTTTTATTTTCATTTGTACAGTTCAACTTCATCTTGGCCAACGCCAGTGCCTGACAGGGCGTCGCCACAACTCCTGCATTTCCTGAGTCCTTGGTGAGCAGTTGATTAAAAACCGCAACCGCAGGCGATACGGTAAACCTGCTTTTGGCATTATTTCTTATCTCTACTATATCTTTTACTATAGCGCCGTTTTGTAAAAATTGCCGATCGCGGGAAGAGACGATGGCTGAATCAATCAAACCTTCGGTTAACGCCAACTCCATCAACGC
>JBEKJX010000274.1:0-7950 GCA_050011015.1 Smithella sp. | reverse complement strand
GGTGCCACGCTGGGCCAGCAGTATATATACTTTAATATAACTCCAGGCGAACATAAGATAATGTCCAAAGCAGGCAACTGGGCGGAAATAAATGTGTCGGCAAAAGCAGGTGATATTATATTTATTCAGCAGGACCCATATATGGGATTCACAACCTTAAACATCAGACTCCTGAATCTTCAGGATTATGAAGGTAAATATTATGTAAAGACTTTACCCCAAGGTAGAATCATCGGTAACAATCAGACCTATGCAGCGACAGCATCTGCCGCTTCTCCTTCGTTTTCAGTGATTCCTTCCGGGAATCAAAATATACTTGGAATCACCGTGGGTCCAACAAGCGGTATCAGGGGAGTTACAGTAATAACGGTTGCATCAGGAAGTCCGTGTGAGAGCGTGTTAAAGCCTGGTGATACCATTTTTGCCCTTACTTTGATTGGTCAGGGCAACTCAATATTAGGAGGGACAAGGGTAAACAATGATAATTTTCAATTGGAGGTTTCAAAAATACAACCGGGCATGACAGTAAAATTGATGATCAGTTCAAGACCTGTTGTTGAAGTAAGTTGTGCAATTCCGGAGGGGCAGTCTAATGCGTCAATGGGCGGAGTTCAACCCGCGAAAGCCGATACTTTCATTGGAACCGTCACAGGCGGCAATTTTGCCAAGGGAGTGGGTTTTTCCAATATCAACATTAAGCTTGAAATTACGGATGACAACGGGGTCAAAGATATTTTTTTCGTAAGGTCCGACTCTAAAGTTTTTGATGTTCGTGGTAATCAAATAGATTATGAACGAGCTCATGAAACCAAAGATAGAAGAGTAGCAATAGAATATTTCACAATAACAGATGCTACGGGTGGTGACCCATCCCGCAGTGACTTCGCTTTTGAGATAGGCAAGAAAGGCGTACGTGTGATGCGTCTTCTTAATTGAAAGGCAACAAATGGTTTGGGGATCGAATTATTTATTTCCTTCTTCCTTTATCATTAAAATTGGGTTGTCATAGACATTCAATCTTTCAGTTGGAAATAAATAAGCGCCTTTGCCCTGCTTGTTCATCATCGAAGAAGAAAATTTTAAATGGAAAAAAACAGCGCCCTGTGGAAGAACAGGGCGCTGTAGATATTAAACTTAGTTTATGAATCGCCGGCAATTTGAGACTTAATCTTCAAAACAATAGAGCGCGGCTGATTGATCGCAAGTTAAAGGCGTGAAGCTCGTCCACCAGTATTTAGCGATATGTGCATCTCCGACAAAACCGGTGTTAGAATTTAAATGATTGCTCCAATCAAGACAATCAGAGGTGGCTTCAGTGCCGTCTGGTTTCGTTCCTGTCCATACACGATAGGAGTCCGCGGTGACATAAGCACCAGTTTCCGTATAAGTAATGCCTGTAAAAAGAGGGGTAGGAGTAGATGTAGAATTCGTGGCAAGGAGAGCCGCTTTATTGTCCGCCACCTTGACGCCGTCAAGCCTGTACCAGGGACCGTCTGTGGTAATTCGATCTGTTGCATTATGAGAACCGTCGGAGAGCCATGCCTTGAAGTTTGCAGCGTTGGCAAGCCCTGCTGCGGTTGCCCGCGCCTGACATATTGTATCGCCGGCCGCAGCTCCTGTTGCACTTCCCGAATAGTCCGCCCAGGTAGTAAGATTGCCATTTCCCGTTACCGATGTGACAAACACTTTTTTCGCTGATGTCGGAGCGGTTATAGCGGGCAGAGACACTCCGGTGCCGGTCTGAAAACACAGTAATCTGGCCGCATTATTACAAGTAGCTGAGGAGACCCCGGACCACCAATCTGTTGTTCCCGACGTTTCACCATGGTATGCATTATCGCTGGAATCACTGCTGGTCCAATCTGAACAAGTTTGTGCAATTTTTGTTCCATCATAATTCGTACCTGTAAAATACCAATCATAATTATATGTTTTAATGAGATTTCCTTTTTCATCATAGGCAGCCGGGGCGTAAATTACACCGTTATTTATTATTTTATTTATCGTTTCGCCAAAAGGAAAGCCATCGGTACGCACCCATGGTCCCGCGGCCGCAGGAAGCGTTGTTTGCCCGCAATTATCGGAGATAGTATGACCGTCATATCCTTGAATATGGCAATACGCATCCGTTGTGCTGTCGGAAATCCATGCCTTGTATGTTCCCTGGAGGCCTGCGGAACTAGCCGCTGCCTGGCAAATCGCATCTGCAGCAGCGATACCCGTCTTCCCGTTTGCATCCGTCCAGGAACTCAGGTCACCATTACCGGTTGCCGAGGTTGTAAATACTTTTAAAGGAGCGGCAGGAGTCGAATTACCACTGCTGCTGCAGGAAACAAAGTTAAAACACAAAAACAAAGTAAAAATTATAAAAATTGATAAAGATTTTCTTTTGCCCATCATTCCTCCCCCTTTTTTTGCTGGCGCACTGTCACGAAATATTGCGTAACATATCAAATATGTTTTAATTATCAAAGAACTATTTAATAGTTAACTTTGAAATTACTCTCTTTTAATTAGTAATCCTCAATCATTTAAAATCTGATTATTGTGTGCTTGTAGATGTCATAATTGTAAAGGCAAATCATAAATCCGATCAAATTCTTTACTTGCTAAAATTCTTGAAAATATTACTAAATATTCCATCAGGCATAGTTGAACCGTGATCTCCTTTTAGTAATCCAGTATTCGCTCTGCTGAGTAGTGATTGCAGTACAATGTGAGGTTCTGGCTCATTTATAATTTTTTTACGTGCGGGGAAAACCGGGGCTGATTGCCATCTGCCGGTAAATTTCTCGGCATAATTTTTCAATATCGATGCCCTTTTCCAGAAAAGCGCATCTTAAAGCCTGCGCTTCCTTTTTTAATTGTTCATGGCTGTATCCGCTGAGCATTATGCGGGGGACATCGCGAAGGGCGGGATGATCAGCATCAATTCTTCGGAGCAATTCCATTCCGGTAATTTCGGGCAAAGCATAATCAAGAATAATCATGGAAGGCTTTGCTCCTTCCTTAAGCAGCTTCAAAGCCGTTTCCGCGTCACGCGCCTCAATAAATTCAAACTCGTTATCCCTGACAAGCCGCTTTAGTTGACGGATGAAAAGAACTCGAAAGTCTTTTTCGTCATCTACAAAGAGAATGACAACTTTTCCCATGACATTGCCGGTCGAAGATTGTTCATGATCGTTTGCTGCTATTATTTTCGCGCAATCGGGACAAATTCCATGGCTGAATTCAGCCTGGGAATGATCCCTGATATAACTTTCTATTTGTTCCCAGTATCCATTATCGTTGCGTACTTTTTTGCAGGAAGAACAGATCGGAAGCAATCCGCTTAACTGTTTAATTTCCGAAAGCGCCGTCTGCAATTCGGAAATAAGCAAATCCCGTTCCTGTTCATATTTTTTACGTTCGGCAAATCTGCTCAATCTGTGAGCGACAGAGTCAAGCAGCTTCCTTTCTTCTTTGGAAAAAGGCCCCTCATCTCTATCCGGCAGTTCACAGGGGTAGCACACCTCCACACTGCCAACCGGTTTGCCGCGCAAAATCAGATCCGCTGATATTTTCCGGGAGGTTTCGTTGACATTACCGGTCTTGAATTCCTGATCAACAAAAGTGATTCTCGCGCAGGCATATTCCGGATGGTAAAACCCCTGGGCGATCAAATCCGGGGACAACCGCAAAACTTCCTCTATGGTATTCTTTTTTTCGATGATATCGGATATGGAATAGAGGGTATTCAATTCCTTATTGCGTTCCCGTAGCGCCTCCCGCACCTGCCTGCGGTCGGTGATGTCAATTAATGATGCTATAATTTTTTTGCCGCGTTGAAGCACAGCCGCGGACATCAGCGCGTATCGTATTTCGCCGCCTTTTTTATAGAACTTGAATTCGTATTTATCCGGAGGATCCTGCGGATCAATCAGTCTCCTGTAGTTATATTCTTTTAACCGGTCAAGTTCATCAGGCGGTATTTGTTGCGTCCAGTTCATTCTTTCAAATATCGCACGAAATTTTTCTTCACTCTCCAGCAGGGCTTTTTCCGCCCGCCTGTACTCGGTGATATCGTGAAGATTGATAATCAGTGCGTCAACAACATTGCCCTTTTTAAGATTACTGGCCACAACTTCAAAAGTATGCCAGCTTCCATCAATGTCACGAATCCGTATTTCATATTTTTGAGAAGGAGAATCCTGATTGCTGATAAATGTATTGAATGTCCCCGTCATAAGATTTAAATCATCAGGATGAACGTTTTCAAATACATTCCGGCCGATCCGATCCGCAACTTTGAATCCCAGGATATTCTCCAAAGTAGGGTTTTCATAGAGGATAGTTCCTTCCCTGTTTACCAGAAGAATAATATCGGGAGACATATCGGCAAGGGCGCGGAACCGCTCCTGTTCCCGCTGTAATTTTTCAGCCGCGCGTATTCTTCCGGTGACATCACGGAAATTCATGACAAAACCGGCGATATCGGGATTATTCAGGAGATTTTTCCCCAGCCCTTCATAATAAATTTCCGAGCCGTTTTTATGAAGTACCCGGAATCGATTGTGGATAGGTATATTATCATCGGTAAGGATAGCCGTGCAGTAAGCGCCGAAAATACGTTCAATGTCATCCGGATGAATGAATGTGAAAGCGCTTCGGCCGATTATTTCTTCAGGTTTGTATCCGGAAACACGTTCAACGGATTGGCTGCAATATTTTATGTCTCCGTTTTTATCCGTAATCATAATAATATCTGAAGAGTTTTCCGTAATTTCCTTAAAGAGTCTTTCACTCTTCCGCAGGGCCGCTTCCGCCTGCTTTTTCATGCTTCTGACTTTTACTTCTTCCAATTCTCTGTCTATCGCCGGACAGAGACGGGACAGGTTACTCTTCATGACATAATCCCGGGCGCCTGAACGCAGACACTCTACGGCTGTTTGTTCGGTTACAGCTCCGGATACGATAATGACAGGGATATTGACATTTGATTTTTTTAGAAGGGCAAGCGCTGAGGGAGCGCTGAAATCAGGCATCTTATAATCGCAAAGAATAATGTCCCATTGTTTTGCCTTGAGGGCTTCTTTCATCGCGGCGGCGGTGTATACCCGTTCATATGCCGGATGGTATCCGCCTCTTATAAGCTCGCGGATTACAAGCAGCACATCATCTTCCGAATCATCAACAATTAATGCCTGAAGAGGTTTATTCTTCATGGGATTGCCCCTGCATTTTGTAATGATTTGATGATTTGAACGTTAACCAGTGACGGCAATGATAATTTGATGGTTTATAATCAAAGTCATTTAAATCCATCAATATTTAAAGGCATTTCTACTTGATGATATAATACAAATAAGTATCCTGAATGTCAAAGGAAATAATGACCAAAAATATGAGATATTGCCGATGTCGTCTTGCGTGAAATGAAGAATCGGGGCTGGAAAGTAATAGTTTTAAAGCCAGCCTTTTTCTTTCCAGTAATTATATTCCCAGCTCCACTTTTCTTTCCGTTTAAGCATAAGGCGCCGGAAGTACTCTTTGCGCTGTTCGATTTCTTTGATCTGACCGGCAAATATTTGTTTTTCCGGATGGCGCAGTAAAGAGAATGTCCAAGATTATTTGCTTCATTTAACAGGGGAGAATCATCTTCGAGAAGTCCGTCAATGTCAATGAGGCATGCCAGGCGGCCTGCAGTTTGCATTCCCGCATACTGAAGAATTTTTTCCATGTAATCGGCAGTTTCTTTTTCGCCGCTTCCACCGGCAGTAACCACTACCGCGCCGTATTTATCCAAAAAACGCAGGCAGTGAATGGTGTTCGCCAGGCGGTCGATCCAGTTTTTCAGTTGTGCTGTCACCTGATAAATATAAACCGGACTTCCCAGAACAAGCCCGTCGGCGGACATGATCTTTTCATAAGTCTGGTTGAAGTCGTCTTTCTGAACGCAATAACCTGTTTTATGGCATTTGTCGCAGGCTGTGCATGGTTTTATTTTTAATTTCATGATATCCAAAAACTCTGTCCGGGCTCCTTTAGCCGCCGCGCTTTCCAATACTTTATTCACCAATTGCCCTGTGCGGCTGTTTTTTCGCCGCGGACTGCCGTTTAGTCCTATAATTTTCATGATATCATTCCTTTGATTTTCATTATTTGCCGGATTCGGCGCGATGCCGCTCATAGAGGTCATAATTCGCTTTCAGCATTTCCTGAATAGGAAGTTTATAAGGACAACGTTTGAGGCATGTTCCGCACTTGTTACATAGTTTGACGCTTTCCATCGCCAACCGGCAGAATTCAACGGAAACTGCCGGCGACATTCGCGATGCCACAATCTTATAACCCATGGCCGGTGTTATCATGACACCCTGCGGGCAGGGCTGGCAATATTCGCAGCGGCGGCAAAACCGCTTGCCCAGTTCCCTGCGATAGTTTTCCATGAGTTGAAGGTCTTTCTTTGTGACGATGTTCGGCTTTTTGTAAAAAGAAACGACTTGTTCCACCTTACTTAAAGAATCAAAACCCGGTATGGGTAACACCTCCGGAAACTGGCGCAGGAATTTAAAGGCAATTTCAGCATTATCAATCACTCCGCCGGCAAACGGTTTCATTGCCAGAATTCCCATTCCCGATTTACGGGCGGCGGCAAAAAGCTTATTTTTTGCGGCATCCTCGATAAAATTAAAGGGAATCTGAATAGAACTGAATAAGTCCGTCTTGACCAGCCGGATCGCCATGGGCAGATTATGGGAAGTGACGCCGATAAACCTGATCTTGCCTTCTTTTTTCGCCTTTATTACGGCTTTCAGTGCGCCGCCCCGCGCGGTAATGCTATCCCAATCTTTTTCCAGGGCGACTTGATGTAATTGATACAAATCAATATAATCGGTCCTGAGCATGTGAAGACTGTTCTCAAGATGGTTCACCGCGCTTTTACCGTCACGCATAAGTGTTTTGGTTGCGATGACAATCTTATTCCGCATCCCTTTGAAGGCGCGGCCGATTTTTTCTTCGCTGTTGCGGTACGCATTGGCCGTATCGTAAAAAGTGATTCCCCTGTCATAAGCGCGGCGAAGAACCTTCACGGCCGCAGCGATATCCAGACGGATGATGGGAATGCCGCCAAATCCAAGCTCTGATACTTCTAAATCTGTTTTTCCGAATTTTACCTGCTGCATAATCTTAACGATGAAATTGCCTGGTGGATTAAATTAATTGTAACCGGTGTATGTTTTATCATTGAATCTTACGGGTTAGATATAACATAAAATTATAAATTTGAAAATTAGGAATTTAAGGAAGGGAAGGGAGTTTGCCTTCAGGCACGATGGGTGTTCATGGCATTAATAAAGACAGAATCGAAGCCCCTTTGCTGCTTGTCGCAAAGAGAGCTTCAATATAAAAATTAAGCGGAACAGACCGGCTTTTTCCATAAATAAAGGCAGGTGATTTATGAGCGCCTGCCTTTATTTGCGGTTTCCCGGTATTTTGAAAGCCTGTTAATCCTTTGGCAACAGGATAATAGCTATACGGCGGTTTTTTGCCCTGCCTTCGGGCGTATCGTTATCGGCAAGCGGCTGATATTCGCTAAATGCCGTGGAGGATAGAATTTTCGGATCAATCCCCTGTTGCTGCAGATATTTGGCCACATTGATTGCCCGCGCCGCAGACAGTTCCCAATTGGTCGGATAAACTTTGGCCAGTTTGCCGGCGATGGGAACATTATCCGTGTGGCCTTCAATGCGGATATTTTTATCCTTCACATTCTTTAAAATATCAACGACTCTTTTGAGCACATCTAATCCTTCTTTTTTCACCGAGGCTTCACCGGAGTCAAAAAGGATTTTATCGACAACATCCATCGTCAGTTTACCCTTAAGTTCCGTGATGGTAATTTGTCCCTGCGCGATTTCTCCTTTCATCTCCTGGAGAAGATTTTTATAAGTATCGCTTTGTTTTTCA
>JBEKJX010000273.1:0-4131 GCA_050011015.1 Smithella sp. | reverse complement strand
CTGTTTACAATATCCCTTTGAATATCGATGCCGGGCATGAGCTCTATGAGTTCAAGGCCTGCTTGCGTCAGTTTAAAAACGCCGACCGTGGTGACATAAAATACGCGTTTACCTGCTTTAAGCGCTTCTTTAGCATTGAAGGTTATCTGGTCCACCTTGTCGACAAATTTATTTTTGCCCGGTTTTTTAATGCTTACCCTACCGCCTTTCAACTCATATTTAGCCTTATCCATCCAGTTTCCCACAAAGATGATTGTTCTGGCGCACTCAACAATGTCCGTAAAACCTCCGGGGCCCACGAAGTTTATCATTTTTGGACCCCGATGGGAAACATTGACATTTCCGGCTGAATCGACTTGCAGGAATCCAAGCACACAGGTATCCAGTTTTTTTTCATAGAGATGGAACATTTCCGCTGTGCTCAAAAGGCGCTGCGGACTGATGGCCGCGCCGAAATAGACGCCCGATGCGGGAAGACCGCCGTAGGCTCCGCCTTCGGCGGTAAAAATAATGTCCTTGTAGAGCCCGGATTCATACAGCATGCGGGCCACTTCCTCGCCTATGCCTATGCCGATATTCACAATCGCTCCGGGTCTGGTGTTTTTAACGAATGTATCGGCGCACATGCGCGCGATAATATCAACTACCTTGCCGCGATAGGGGGTAATTTCTATAAAGGTGTTAATGGCCTTCATGAGTTTGACCGCCTCGTCGTCCACCCCGGACGAGCAGGCCGTAAAATAGGGTTGGCACTTAGTCTGAAGAACACCGCCCACCTGCTCATTGCGCGGATTGACCACGATTGCATCCACCATATCCTCCGGAATGGCGATCAGGGCGCTGTCCTTGGGAATAATCCTGGATACGGACACGATCACCTTGCCGCCGTTACGGCGTGCAGCGGCAGCGGAATCTTTATAATCCAGAACCAAGGCGGCATCCGTAAAGTATATATTGCCCTCCTTATCGGCGTAGGGCGCCAGAAAGAGCGACCTCTCAATGGGTGGCAGATGGTATTCCAATTTTTCACCCTTAATTTTGATGAAATTATCACGAGCCCGGGGAGATACGGCAGATCCGCTGCCGGCCTGCGGATCAAGAAAGGTGCCCAAACCGATATGGGTTTCAATTTTATCAATACCCTTTGCCTGAGCTTCGATCAAAAATGCCAAGGTCCCCTGCGATATGGTATGAAGTTCCAGTTTGCCTTCATCGGCCAGTTGCAGAAGCGCCTTGGCGGTTTCACCATGCCCGACGATATAACGGGTGATGATTCCCGGCGCGCCAAGTTCCTCAACCGTCCCGGGAACTTTGCCGCGGCCGCCCTGCGGGCAGGCGCCGATCACAGTCAGATTACGGGGATGACCTGTCCGCTCAAAGGCATCACGCAAAGCCCAGTAGAAAATGGAAGCGCGGCCTATGGAAGTGAACCCGCCGATAGTTAACGTCGATCCATCGGGAATCATTCCCGCCGCCTGCCGGGCGCTGACGAACTTTGGTCCCAGACCGGGTGACAAATAATCCAGGTTACGTCTGGTCCATGTCAGGCGAAAATACAAAAGCTTTGCTATGGTTGTGGACATCTTAAATAAATTTACCCCTTTTAGCGCCTTGATGCCTCTCACGAAGTCCATTCTTCCTCCGGTTTTCTTCGCACATCCACGCAAAGGACTGTGCTGTCAATAAAGATAGTATTTTGATTGTGAGCATTTTTCCTTAAGAAAAGTGCATAATAAATATACCACTACATTACCGGAAGTTTTTACCGGCATGGTGAAAACTTCCTTGATAATTGAATCAATGTCATTAGATAATTTCGTAACAGGTTTTGACATCCATGCCCGGCTCCAGCAGGGGGAAAAGGTTTTCCATATTCTTCATCAAATTGGCGGAATGCAGTTTCAGGGCATCCTTATCGCTGTATTTTTCATAAAAAATAATTGTACTTTCATCGCCGCGAACAGTGTGGGGTATATATTCCACACATCCAGGCTCGCTCGCTTTAATTTTGGGAACGATTTCTTTAAGCGCGTTGATGGCCTCTTGTGTTTTTCCTTCTTTAATTTTTAAAGTCGCAATCAGTGTAATCATTATCTTGCCTCCTTTTGATAAGAACTTCCTTTCTTAAGGCGGGAGTATATGAACAAGGCTTCTGCGTGTCAAAGGAAAATTTATTTTTTAAAAGAAGAAGTTGTGCTAAATTGACAATAAATTTACGCGTGCTTTTTTTCAGGTTATCGAAAAAAGTGAAGTTCGGATAACAATTGTTAATGGAGGAACAAATAACAAATACATATAAACATTATGCAGGGTTCGATAGGTATATTAAATTATGAATTTAATCTTTGAAAGACAGTGGCTTCATGCAGGCATTCTCGCTGTCCTGATTGCGCTGCTGGCGATAGCCTGCAACCTCGATGGAATGAGGGAAGGAATGCTTTGGGGGTTCACTACTCCAGAGTGGTTTTGGCTGGCGGTCGCGCTTCCCATTGCCCATCAGGTATTTATATGGTTTTGCTGGCGGACTCAACTGCATGGACGATTGCCGGAAAGGGTTTTCGGCAACCTGAGCTTTACTGTGTATGCCTTGTGCTTTTTTATTCTCGGCGCTTTAAGACTATTGTCTGTTTTTGCTCTGGCGATATCAAACCGTAACACCCTGCCGTTTAATATCACTGCTCTCCGGATTGCCGCGGCAATCGCGCTGATTCCGGCGGCATATGTTTTATATTCGGTGGCACGTTATTTCAGCTTCAGACGCGCTTTCGGCATAGATCACTTCGAGGAAAGGTATCGAACGCTCCCGCTTGTGCGCGAAGGAATATTCCGGTTTGCCCGTAACAGCATGTACATTTACGGTTTTCTCGTTTTCTGGGTGCCAGCCCTGTGGTTCGCGTCAATAGCGGCATTGTGTGCCGCGCTGTTCAACCATGTATATATCTGGGTTCATTATTACGCGACTGAGCTTCCGGATATGAAACGTATATACGGCGAAAACCGACTAGCTGCCAGCCGGAGGACTTACCCGCAATAATTTTTCGGCCTGCTTCAAAGCTCTGGATATGACCTGATACATGTCATAATATTTGTACTCCGCCAGCCGGCCACCGAAGATAACATTTTTTTCGTTACTCTGCGCCTTTTGATATTTAGCCAATATTTCCTGATCCGTTTTCAAGCTTACCGGATAATAAGGTTCGGCCGGATCATCGCACGGGTATTCTCTCATTACAACGGTACCCCGCGACAAATTAATTCTCTCGCGATAAAAGTGTTTGGGTTCAAGGATTCGCGTATAGGGAACTTTCTGATCGGCATAGTTCATGATACTGACGCCCTGGTAATCATCCAAAGGCATTTTTTCGATTTCGAATCTGACAGATCTCCAACGCAGTTTCCCATAGCAATAGTTGAAATAACGGTCTATGGGGCCGGTATAAACAAGGGTCCTGGCGACGGACATCCAATAATCTCTCTTTTCAAAAAAATCGGTTTTCAATTCCAGCGAAACACCCTCCAACAATTTTTTAAAAATTGGCGTGTAGCCTCCGATGGGCATCCCTTGATAATTATCGTCGTAGTATATGTCATCGTAAGAGGTTCTTACCGGAAGCCTGGCAATAACTTCGGCGGGAAGTTCTCTGGGATCACAATTCCATTGTTTGATTGTGTAACCCTTTATAAAGGCCTCGTAAAGTTCTCTGCCCATAATACTTATCGCTTTCTCTTCCAGATTCGCGGGCGCCGGAATCGCGGGTATTTTGGATTTTAAAAATTCTTTGGCCTCACCGGGCGTTAAAGTCAAATTATAAAATTGATTAATGGTTGCCAGATTGATCGGCATTGAATAAATTTTGCCGCCTGATGCGGTGAGCACACGATGCCGGTAATTATTAAAATCGGCAAAGGAACAAATATAATCCCAAATGTTTTTGTCGGATGTGTGAAAGATATGAGGGCCATATTTATGAATGTTGATATTAGTTTCAGGGTCATCATAGGAATAGCAATTGCCGCCTATATGATCGCGTTTTTCAATCACTAAAACTTTTTTTCCGGCTGTTTTTACTTCGTGAGCAAAAACAGCTCCGAAAAAACCGGCGCCAACTATAACAAAATCGTACATGGTAT
>JBEKJX010000272.1:0-4153 GCA_050011015.1 Smithella sp. | reverse complement strand
AGAGACCATGAACAGTTTGAGAGAAAAAGATAAACATCATCTGGAATCTACCGAAGAGTTTCTTTACGATCTCTATCGCAACAAACGTAAATTGCCGATTGACCGGATACTGGATAAAAAATCGGTGCTGGATGTAAAGATCAGGAAAATACCTGATTTACGGGTTGCCTATTTTCGCAGCATAGGCCCTTACACTTATGAAACAACCGTTCCGGTCTGGAAGCAGTTGGTGCAGTGGGCAAAACCCAAAGGACTTATGAACGAAGAAAATATAGTTTTGGGCGTCATATGGAGTGATCCCGATGTGACTCCGGAAAATAAATTGATCTATGATGCCTGCATCACCATACCTGAATCCATCACGGTGGACAGGTCCGTAAATATTCAAAATCTTCCGGGCGGGGAATATGCCGTTTATCACTGCGAAATAGAAGTTAACAGCATTGAAGAGGCCTGGATGAGCTTTTTTTTAAACTGGCTGGCATCAAGCAATTATCAGCCGGACACCCGCCCCAGTTATCAAATCTATTATAAACATCCTGAGAAACAAATTCCCAGACGAGTGATTCTTGATCTCTGCTACGCGATAAAACCGTTAATCTATTAGTCCTTCGCAAGTTATCGGAATTGTCTGAGGAAACCATCCTGTTATTTAATCACGGCATATGCCGGGTCAGAAAACCAATATCATAACAACCCGCTTATTCATTACAAGGATTGTCAAAAGCCACTTATCACTTTCTTTAATCTTTCTAACGCTGCCAAAAAGCAAGATTGGAAACAACAAAAGCAAAAATCGACACAGCAAAAGCAACCATGGAAAAGATAATCAGACCAGGAAGAGCTATATGAAAAACAAAAACAGCGAGGAGGTTTATATATGGCAAGTCTATGGGTTGATTTAAGAGATATTAAATTCCAATTATTTGAGGTCTTCAAGATACAGGAAACGTTGCTGGGCAAAGGCCGTTATGCGGATTATGATGCCGATATGTGCAACATGGTTCTTGACCAGGCGGCAAAATTTACAGAGCAGGAAATTGCCCCCACCTATCCGGACGAAGTTCATCGCAAACCTGTCGAAGCAACATGGAAAGATGGAAAAGTATCCGTGCCGGAGGCCTATCACAGGCTATACAAGCTTTATTGTGAAGGTGGGTGGATGGCCACAGCCGACCAGCCGGAAGTAGGCGGTCAGGGATTTCCAGCAATAGTAGCAGCCGCCAGCGCCAACATGTTTCTGGCGGGCAACCAGGCGTTTATTATGTATCCCGGCCTTACACATGGCGCTGCAAGGCTGATGGAGGATTATTTCCAGCATCCGTTGCGTGACATCCTTCTGCAAAAAATGTACACCGGTGAATGGGCGGGAACCATGTGTCTGACTGAACCGGGCGCCGGTTCCGATGTAGGCCTGCTCAAATCAACCGCCAAAAAGAATGCTGATGGCACCTATTCCATCGTAGGCACCAAGTGCTTTATTTCCGCCGGTGATCATGATCTGACTCCGAACATTATTCATCCCGTTCTGGCCAGAATCGAAGGCGATCCGAAAGGAACAAAGGGCGTTTCCATTTTCATGGTGCCCAAGATCAGATTCAATGAGAAGGGCGAACTCGGAGAACCCAACGATGTTCAATGCGGCGGCATCGAAAGCAAGATGGGCATCCACGGCAACGCCACCTGTACGCTTAACTTCGGCACCGACGGCAAATGCATAGGCTATCTCATGGGAGGAGAGCGTCAGGGTATGCCGATTATGTTCCATATGATGAATGAAGAGCGTCAGGGTTCCGGCATGATGGGCGCATCCCTTGCCTCAGCGGCCTATCTCCATGCTCTTGATTATGCCAAACAGAGGATCCAGATGCCGAACATCATCGCCGTGGCGATGGGAGATAAAAACGCACCCGCTGTCCCTATCATTCAGCATCCGGATGTTCGCAGAATGCTTCTCAAAATGAAATCCGTTACGGAAGGCATCCGTGCTTTGGCGCTGTTCTGCTACTTCTGCATGGACAATGAGATCAACGCCGCGCTTTCCGGAAACGGGGAACTGACAGAGTACTGGCATGGCCTCATCGAAGTTCTCACGCCGCTGGTGAAGGCCTATGGCACCGAGATGGGCATGGTAGTCTGCAACCTGGCCGTGCAGAGCTACGGCGGATATGGCTACTGCCGCGAATATCCGGTTGAACAGATGATGCGCGACCAGAGGATCAACACGATCTTTGAAGGCACCACCGGCATCCAGGCTCTTGACCTGCTGGGACGCAAACTGGGCATGAAGAAGGGTCATTATTTTATGAACGTTATCGGCATAACCAGGGAAGCAATTGACGAGGCTAAGGGCATTAAAGATCTTAAGGCGGAAGCGATTATTGTTGAGGACGCATTAAATGCCTGCGCCGAAACAGCAATGGCCTTCTCGCAGATGATCAAGACCACGCCGTATGTTCCGTTGATCGGGGCCTGCGATTTCCTTAACTGTCTGTCCGATGCTTTTGTCGGCTGGTTGCACATCAGAATGGCTAATGCGGCCATCAGGGGTTTAGCTGCCGGGGCAAGTAATCAGGATAAGGCCTTCTACTTAGGCAAGATCGAGGGCGCCAGGTTTTTTATTAATCGCATCACGGGGCTTGTAATTCCCATACTGGAAAATTTGAAGAAAGACGAACAGAGCGCAATGCGTATCACTGAAGAAGCATTCGCTGTCTAAAAAGTAATTATTTAAAAAGTACGTGTACGGGTGGGGAGGCGTTAAATCCTCCCCGCCGATATAATAGTAATAAAAAAGCTGAATCCTGACTTAACATGTGATACGAATATTTCGGGTGGGTGCAGGTGAAGGTGAAAAACACAAATCATCCGATGGCGCAAAACCAGGCATCCTGAACATTCTTCATGCGCATGCTCAGGACGGATGGGTTGCCGAAATGCCTGGAATTTTTTATGACGCCGGGGCGATTAATTATAATGAAGGAAACTGAGTAATAAAATTGGAATACGTATGAACAGACAAAGACGCATTTTGTGTCTGCTGATGACCATGTTCATCTGGATAACATTTACCGGAGTGTCGTACGGCTACATCATTATCAATGCCCCTATGACCGGTTCGAGTTCAACGGGCTGGGTACTGGGCGGCGCACCCACTGCCTTGTTGACCGGCAATGGCACTATTGATCCCGTCGGTTCGGGATGGCTGCGACTCACCAACAATTCCACCGACCAGAAGGGTTTTGCCTACAACACCACCACCTTCGACCTGAGCCAGGGGCTTCTCATCCAGTTCGACTATGCCTCATGGGGAGGAACTGGCGCTGACGGTTCCAGTGTTTTTCTGTTTGACGCAGGGGCAACTCCATTTAACATCGGCGCCTACGGCGGTTCTCTCGGTTATGCGCAAATGCTGCCGCCTGCCGTTACCACGGCCATTCCGGGAATCAGCGGCGGCTATGTGGGGATCGGCCTCGACGAATTCGGAAACTTTAGCAATCCCACTGAAGGGCGGTATCTGGGTCCCGGTTCATATCCCAACACGGTTACCGTTCGCGGCTCCGTCGTCGGTTTCGGAAATGGGGCTGTCGGTCAGACGACATCGACGACCTCCTATCCATGGATCGCTACATCCGCCAACAACGGATCACTCTGGTCCAATGCGACAACCCGGCCCAGCCAGACCGGCACGGACTACCGCAAGGTGGTAATAGTGATCAGTCCGGGGCCGAATCCGGTTGCTTCTGTCTGGATACAATTCGGCTACAACCAGCCGCTTACCCAGATGGTATCCGGCCAGGCGCTCTCCGCGATTTCGGTCACCTCACCCGATCAGTTGCTGGAGATAGGCTTTGCGGCCAGCACCGGCGGCTCCACCAACTATCATGAAATCCGCAATCTGCTGGTGACCAACCAGGGCGCGAGCACCTCCATAGATCTGGGCATCACCAAGACGGCGTCTGTTACCACCGCAACCATAGGCAGTCCGATCACTTATACCGTTACCGCGCGTAACTACGGTCCTAACAACATTACTGCCACCGGCGTGGGAATCACGGACAATGTCCCGACAAGTATTACAGGCGTTACCTGGACCTGCGCAGTCGTTGCCGGATCGCCATCGGGTACAGGCTGCGGAGCTGCTTCCGGCTCC
>JBEKJX010000271.1:0-4189 GCA_050011015.1 Smithella sp. | reverse complement strand
ACGTCGTGGGTAACGGTGCCTGGCGGGAGCATAAGCGGCAATAACCTGGTATGGCGCAGTATCACCTTCCCTGCGGTAACGACGAATCAGATACGTGTCCAGATAAACGCAAGCGTTGACGGCAGGAGCCGCCTTACGGAGATTGAGGCGTACTAGCTGTTCAATATCTGAACATTTGCCTTGTAAATAGGGTTTCGCTTTGTTATTGTTCATTCTATGAACAATAACAATGAAAAATCCTTGGAATCCTACCGCTCCCTCATGCTCCTCTCCGAAATAACCGGCCAAGAGCCGCTCTCCCAGCGGGAACTCTCCCGTCGGCTCGGCATTGCAGTCGGTCTGGTCAACTCCTACCTTAAAAACCTGGTTGCCAAGGGGTACGTGCGGGTCAAGAACTTCCCAAGCAACCGTTACGCCTATCTCCTTACCCCCCAGGGCTTGGCCGAGAAGAGCCGCCTCGCTTATCAGCACCTCAGTTACTTCACCAGCCTGTACACGGTGGCGCGCCAAGATTACCTGGACCTGTTCCGACGCCTGGAGGCCGGAGGCGTGCGGGAGGTCGCATTCTGCGGGGTGGACGAGGTGGCCGAGGTGGCATATCTGTCGCTACGGGAGACCGGGCTGAAATTGGTTGCGGTCATGGATGATACCCGCACTGGGAACCCCTTCTTCGGTGTACCGGTCGTCTCTCTGGCAGAAGGAGTGTCGCTGGTGCGAGCCCCGCTGGTGATTTCTTCCTTGAAGCGTCGAGACGAAATACTGAAGACTCTTGAAACTATCGGTATTCCTTCTGCCAGGATTCATGTGAACTCGGTAGAAACGGACTGAACCTTTAATAATGTCAGAGGATTGAACCATGACAAGAGACGGTTTTATTTTATATAAAAATTAAATTGATAACCATGAGGTATATAGTTATGGATAGCAGAGGGTGCAACTATTGTGGTTTAAACAAAGACGAAATATTATTACAATCAGAAAGTTATCAATTAGTTACATGCAAAGGTTGTGGTTTAACAAGAACGATCCCAGTGCCTGAAACAAAATATGATGAACAAGTCGATTATTTTGAAAATTATCTGAATAACGAAAAATTATTCAGGTCATTTTTTAAGCAATTTATTAAATTTATAAGACAACATATACCGTATGGGAAACTGTTGGAGATTGGAAGTAGTGTGGGTTTTTTGCTAGAAGAGGCTATTAAGTATGGCTATCAAGTTGAGGGAATTGAACTCAATAAAAAAGCCGTTGAATATTGTTCAAATAAAGGTATTACTATCAATAATTGCTATTTGAAGGAATGCTTATTCCAGAACGGGAAATTTGATATTGTTGTTATGAGCCATGTTCTTGAGCATATAACAGATTTAAATGATTTTTTAAAGGAGATTGCTAGGATTTTATCTCCTAACGGTTTTATTGTATTGAGCCAACCAACATATGTCGGACTGATAGCAAAATTATTGAGGAATAATTGGTATGGTTGGGCTCCTAAAGATCATGTTTGGCACTTCACTCCTGAAAATATTTCATCCGTCTTAAGGCAAAATGGATTCGAGGTTAAGGCCATTGAGAGAAACACTATGTACTATCCATTTGGATTTAAAATAAAAACATTAATAATTGCTTTTGTTGCAAGATTGTCTGGATTAATTGGCCAGGGTGACCAATTTTATGTTATCGCACAAAAGATTAACGGTTAAATTCAACAAGTGCTAGATGACTAAAATAAAATAAATAACTATAGTAACAAACGCTTGTAATAAATAAAACAACATTAAATATTAAGTTGTAAACATAATAAATGATATTTAATATCAAAGTAATAAATTGCACAATAATAAATATATTTTATAATTACATTGCTTGTATATACTATTAGTAACATTGGCTGATACTGACGAAAATATAATAGTAATAATGGCAATACCACTCAAATTGGTTTAAAAGATTCTATTGATATTGTTTATTAACCAAGGAAGAACTACATTATGGCCTTTTGTATTAAGAAAACCGGACCCTGGCCTGATTATCAACCAAGATATTATAGAAATGGTTCTGACGCAGGCAGGATCTTTACCGCAGCAAGCGGATACAATGACTGAAGTTAAGACGAATAGTCCGCAGCAGGATTTTCAGGAACTCAAGGAAAAGTCTCTGAAAGGAATGTCGGCGTTGTTTGTCCGGCAGGTCCTGGTGAAGGTGATCTTCTTCGCCGGCAACATTATTCTTGCCCGGCTACTGGCGCCCCAGATATTCGGGATATACGCCATCGTTCAGTTTGTGGTGCAGTTTTTTTCCACGTTCGGTGATGTGGGCATCGGCGCGGCGCTGATTCAGAAAAAGGGGGACCTGAGTCAGGAAGAGCTTTCAACGACCTTCTGGCTTCAACAGATGCTGGTCTTGTTGGTGGTCACCGTTGTCGTCCTAGCGGCGCCGCTAGCATTAAAGGTCTACCCGACCCTGCCGCCGGTCGGTGTCTGGCTGATCCGGGCCATGGCGGTCAGCTTCCTGTTTTCGTCGCTCAAGACGATCCCGGCCATTCTCATGGAGCGGAATATCGATTTTAACCGGATCGCCTGGGTCGATATCACCGAAAACCTGGCTTACCAAGGGGTCGCGGTCGTCTGTGCCTATCAGGGGTACGGGGCATGGAGCTTCGTTGCGGCAACTATCACCCGGGCATTTTTGGGGGCAGTGCTTATTTATACGCTTTCTTCGTGGCGGCCGAGTTTTCAATACCGGTTCGAATCGGTCAAGGGGTTGGTGCGCTTCGGCTTGCCGTATCAGGGAAACCAGATTCTCAATTTCATCAAGGATGCTGTAACGCCGCTGTTCGTTGGGGCCTATGCCGGGGCGGCTGCGGTGGGATATCTGAGATGGGCCTGCAATTTTGCCTTTGCGCCTCTGATTATTTCGGAAACATTTGGCCGGGTTGCTTTTCCAGCGTTTTCAAGGATTCAGGATGATCGTGAATTGTTAGCTAGAACTGCCGAGCGTTCAATTCGGATGATGACTATGATAATGTTTCCCATCATGGGAACGATGTTGGCGCTTGGGCCAGAGTTGATCCATGTTGTTTTTACAGACAGATGGATGCCAGGGCTTAATTCGTTTTATTGTTTCTGTATGTCGCCGATAGCTATTGGCATCTCTATGCCACTATATAGCGCCATATTGTCACTTGGCAGATCCAGCATTTTACTTATGATGTCGGGATCTCTTATTATCTTTGAATGGACTCTGGGCGTTGTTTTCGTGATATTATGGGGCTTTACCGGTGCAGCAATGACACAGTTGGTTATTGTCCCTCTGTTCACCTACGTTTATAAAGTAGTATTGTCAAAGAACGGAATAAATATAAATATAATAAAGAATATTTGTCCTCAGTTCATTATTTCATCCTTTACAACTGTTGTTATAATCTATTTTAAAGGATATTTATTAGTTAATTTATTAACAATATGCATGTTAACAACAATATCACTAATGTTATTTGCTGGATTATGTTTGTTATTTGAAAAAGACTCATTATTAGAGCTAATATATTATTTTATAAAATTAATAAAAAGGCAGTAGGAGAAATTATGTTTAAGCTAAATTATAAAACTAAAAAACTAAATAGATTTTATGTAATTGCTTATTTGAAAGCGCGTTTTTTACCATTATCGCGTTCAGCCAAGATTCCTGGTCATCTGACTCCACGTGAAGGAATTGCACTGCATGAAGTTGCAAAAAAATATGCCTCAGAAGGTTCTATTGTAGAGATAGGGAGTTTTCTTGGCAAATCGTCCAATTTTTTGGTGGAAGCAATATTAAAATCGGGGCACCTTTACTGTGTTGACACTTGGCAAAATGATGCAATGCCTGGAGGAAATCAGGATAACTTTGAACAGTTTCTGAATAACATGAAAGGCTGGGAGGGTAAATTCACGCCGCTCCGTGGCGATAGTAATAAAACAGTCCTAGATTGGAAACAACAAATTGATTTGTTGTGGATAGATGGTGATCATTCATATGAAGGTTGTGCGTCGGATATCCGAAATTGGTTCCCATTCTTAAAGACGAACGGTTGGATTTGTCTTCACGACTACGCAAATCCGTGTGGCGTTGCTCAGGCTGCGCAGGAACTATTGAAAGGTAAGGTAGATAAATATTTTTTTGTGGATTCTATTTTCTTTGGTAG
>JBEKJX010000270.1:0-4210 GCA_050011015.1 Smithella sp. | reverse complement strand
CTCAATGCAGATTTCATCACTTTTATGCGGCACGGGCAGCATATAAAGAAATTTCGGATCCTTGCCGGAATGTTTCCAGTTGTCATACATTCTTCTCAAGTGATCACAACTGTTCATAAAGACAACGCCGTCCAGAAACGGGTATTCGTCATCCAGCGCTTTATTAAAGCATTGCCGGACAAAGCTGCAGTTGGCCGGCGAAAAATATGCGTCGGACTTCGCCGTTCCCTGATTTTCAACAGCCCGCATCCGATAGGGGATCATTCCCGCGGCATGGATCAATTCCTCGGGGACATAGCAGCAGAAATATCCCATGATTTTTTTATGATTATTTTTGGCGTCCAGCAGATACTGGTTGGCCGTCTTTTTTGCTATTTCACGAATTTCATTCAACATGGTTATCGCCCCCAGCCGTTACTGATGAAAAAATCTCTGATTTTATTTTTTGTTTCAGCCTCCGGGTTGATCCTTTTATCATAAATATCCATATCCAGAAATAATGCGGGAACACCATGTTTATTGCAGACATTTATGACAAGTTTTTTGGCGGCCATATTTCCTTTGCAACCGGTTGTATTGCTCATGATCACACAATCGGCAGAGTATTCTTCGATATACTGTGACAGTTCCTCGGTGATAAAACGCGCATCGCCATGGGTTTGCCGGATCATTCCGGTCATCAGCCGGTATTGTCCGATCCCCCTGATCATGGATTCCCTGGACGAAGTATCAATATCGGGAATAAAGTTTGATCCTTCATAATCAATGACTACGATTGCCCCGAAATGTTTCTCTATCCATTTATAATAATCATAGGCCGGCGGCACCGGGTCCCAGCAGATGACTCTTACTTTCTCCGTATTTATGAGTTTTTCAGACGGGTTGGCAACCCGCTTCTTCGCTATTTCCAGAAGCTGTCTGGCCATATTAACGGCGTAATCGGTTTCCGGCAGCGACATATGCAGTGAAAAAGTATTCTGAAGGAACAAGGCAAGATTCGGTGATGGTTTCGCTCTATGCAAAACGGTGACTTCGCGTAAATATCTGTTGAACGTATTGATGTTATCCACGGATTTTTTTAATTTATCCCAATCCATCGATCTTTTATAATGCTTTTCCAGAAAAGCAATCATATCCCAAAGGTTTTTGGCGTAAAAATCGAGGTCTTCCCGATCCCTGTCGTAGGGCGCTTCGAGCACATAGTGTTCCACATCCGAAAGATAATGCAGGATTTGATTACTGGTTCTCGATGAATCACAGGGATGCGACGCCGATACGTATAACGTCGGAGGCGGCATTTGTTTATTAAGAATAGCTCCCATGGCTACCCGGTTCAGATTACACATGTCATAATCCATGCCTTCGAACTCGGCTTTATCGATCATGTCGATGGCATAATCGGTATTTCTGTTAAAACTAAGTCTGTTGAAATGGACGGGAGAAGTTGTTTCAACATGAAAAGCCCTGATAATTTCGGAAGGCACGCTCCAGTCATAACAGACGATCGGTTCTTTGTTTTGATGAGCCTTCAATAAGTTTTCCATCATTTCATACGTTGCGATAATGAACCACCGCATGGCGGTCAGCTCCTCGGCCGTTGCCAATCCGCTTCCCAGTCTCGACAATCCGAACCGGATATCTTTATTTTGCTCTGTTTCTTCCTCTATAACCCGGGGACCCAGAATATACCGGAACAGATATTCCGTCAGCACGGGAAACTTAAGCAATTTGCTTACAAGTTTATTGGTTCTTATTGCTTTTCTCATTAATTCAAATTCAGAATTGCTCATAATCGCTCCCCGATACTTATTATGTATTTATAAAATACTATTTCTTAATCAATCAATGATGACCAAATCAAACCGGCCGGCAACCGGCTTAGCCGTATTTCCTGATTTTTCTCCGTTTCGCCAGCATCTCATTGATGGAATCGCATGTGGCTTTTTCATCACAGCGGTCGCAATCCAATTCGTCACAGGAAACAACGCCATCCGAAACCCACTTGAACTTTGTGTTGTCCCCGGATATAACTTTAGCAATCCCGGATACCGGCTTTAATGTTTTAATCAATTCATCATTATCCGTAATCAAAATGATATCCATGCTTTCAATATCCGGAATGGCGTCCATATAGGCTTTGTGCAAACATTGTCCCAGGGCATATAATGAAAATCCTTCTTTCATGCGCTTTTTGTTGATTCGAATCCAGATCTTCCCCGGCATGCTTCTCGTCATGAAACCGGATATTTTATTTGTAAGGTTCTTGATTCTTACGATATCCGATTCGACAGCCTGCGAGCCGTCTTTGAATTCCAGCATGATGATCTGGATATAAGAAACGGATTTGTCAATCAGCTCGTCAAAATCACTGCCGTATGTCCATAATCTATTTTGCAGGGTTCCCCGATGAGAAGTCCACATCGTTATGCTGACGGACTCTTTCCGGGGAGCTCCCAGTTCAACCGCGGTGTCTTCTTCCAGAACAATATAAGCGTTACCCTTGTCAGCGCTGCCGAATCCGAGGTCGCTGCATATTTTGGCATCACCCAAACCGCGAAGGGTAAATTCATTTTCCTCTGCTATTTCATGAACCACTCTGATGAGTTCGTAATAATCTTTTTGCTGCAAATCGGCCGTATCAGGCATGATAATTATCCGCCTCTAATTTTTCAGCAGCCGCGGATTTACCGCGGGAATCAGAGCGGCGCCGTAGGCCGCTGCCAGTTGCGGGTCCAGTGACAAGTGGAATACTTCCCGGTTTAATTCTCTCTTCAGAAAAACTTCAAAAACATCAAATTTTGTTACTCCGCCGGTTATGACAATTTTTCCTTCTGCGCCGGATTTGACTATCATCGCAGCGGTTTTCGAGACGATCGAACTCACCAGTCCGGCGAGAATGTCCTCTTTTTGAGCGCCCGTGTTGACCTGAGAAATAACCTCGCTTTCGGCAAAAACGGCGCATCCGGAAGTCATCGAGTAAGGATTTTGTGACTTTAATGCTATATCGGATATGTCGGTGAGCGGTATTTCTATGGCATTGGAAATTGTTTCGAGGAATTTCCCGCTTCCGGCCGCACACTTTTCCACTTCGGAAAAATTTAAAACGCCGCCACGATCATCGATATTGATCACATTGATAAAGAGTCCGCCGATATCGACGACAGTGCGGACGTCTTTGTCCAGGTGATAAGCGGCACAGGCAATGCATGAGGCCACCCCCAGTTTATGATTCCTTTCCCTGACAAGACTGGTGCCGAATCCGGTAGAGACGGTTTTCCTGATGCTGAAACAATATACTCCGGCCTGTTTCATGGCCCGTGCTTTTGCCGCTTTCACAATCGTTTTAAAATTGTTTCCTATTTCAATACATGAACTCCCGATAATTTCGGTGTCTTTAACGATACAGGCTTTTACAAATCTTGTTCCGACATCGTAACCCAGAGTAATCAACACAACCTCCCGTTAAACCGCCTTCGGCTTTGCTGCGCATTCTTTTGCCGCAAAAACAGCGGCGCCAATCGCTCCCATGAGCTGTGCATCCACCGGTAACGGCTTAAATTTTTTCTTCAGGAGATTTTCCAGAACCGTTACCACACCCTTATTTTTGGAGACGCCGCCGGTTATGCATATATTATTTTCTATCTTCAGTGATTGCGTCATGGCCGCTACACGTTTTGCAACGGCGGCATTTATTCCGTAGGCAATTTCAGGTATTTTGACATTCCGGTAAAGAAGGTCCATGACTTCGAGTTCCATGAAAATACTGCATTTATTGGTAATAACGACATGTTTTTTCCTTGCCTTTAATGAAACATCGCCAAGCCTGCTGATTTCCGTACCAATATTTTTTGACAGTATTTCAAGACATCTGCCGGTGCCTGCGGCGCATTTTTCATTCATAATAAAATTCTTTATCATTCCTTTTTCATCAACAGCCACCACCTTGCAATCCTGCCCGCCGATATCGATGATAGAGCGGATACTGTTATCTGCCCAGAACGCACCAATACCATGGCACGAAATTTCGCTCATATTCATCTGGGAAAAAAGGATATCATATCTGCCGTATCCGGTAGAGCAAATATAATCAATATCGGAAAGGGCAAGGTTGGTCTGCCGGAGAACTTCATCCATGACCATCTTGCTCGAGGCGATGGGGGTTGATTTTACTCCGGATATATATGATGAAATTATCTTATTGTCTTTTAGT
>JBEKJX010000269.1:0-4252 GCA_050011015.1 Smithella sp. | reverse complement strand
TTAACACAACTCATTAAAAAATTGCGCGCGCCAGACGGCTGCCCGTGGGACAGACAACAAAAAAAAGAGGATATTGGCAAATATATTCTGGAAGAAGCTTATGAAGTAGTCGACTCCCTGGGCAAAGAGAACCCTCAATCGTTGAAAGAAGAACTGGGGGATTTACTTTTTCAAATATTATTTTTAACTGAGATAAGTGCAGAATCATATTTTTTTTCTTTAAGTGATGTTATGGATGGAATTATTGAAAAAATGATCCGGCGGCATCCGCATGTTTTTGGTGATAAAAAAGTAAATTCCATTCAGGAAGTGAAAGAAAACTGGCAACAAATCAAGAAAAAAGAACGTATCAACAAGAAAGATGAAGAAAGTTTGTTTGCCAGCATACCTCGCTCACTCCCAGCCTTAAAGCGAGCTCAAAAAATTACGTCCATAGCTTCAACTTACGGCTTTGATTGGACCGATACCGAAAGCATCCTGGAAAAGCTCAAAGAAGAATTACAGGAATTTGATGATGCCGTAAAAAATAGTAACGATAACATGATTGAAGAAGAATTTGGCGACATCTTATTTACAATTGTCAATGTAAGCCGTTTCCTTTATATTGATGCTGAAACCGCTTTATCGAAAACAACAGAAAAGTTTCTGCGACGTTTTTCTTATGTGACAAACAAACTTTCATCCCTCGGCATACCTCCTGAAAAAGCGACCATGGAACAAATGGATGCTCTCTGGAATGAATCAAAAATAAAGGATTTAGAATGAAAGACTTTCTTTGCGCATTGGGAATGGTTTTCATTATTGAAGGCATCCCGTACTTTGTTTTTCCTGAAAAATTAAAAATTTACCTGATCAGGATGACAACGATGCCTGATTCAATTTTACGGTTTTTAGGAATATCCGCCATGATTGCCGGACTGATTCTGCTCTACTTCGGACGACGCTAAACTCAATTGTGTTGACAGCAGCGTAATAATCTGATTATTTGCCAAAACTTCTTCACGATAAACAAGTAGATCTATGGAATTAAAAGACTTTTTATATTTTTTACCAGATGAACTTATTGCCCAGCAGCCTTGCCAAAAGCGTGATCGGTCGCGCATGCTTTTTCTGGACAAAAAGAAAGGAAAAATGACAGATTTATTTTTTTTCCAACTTCCTGATTTACTACAAAGCGGCGACGTTCTGGTTATTAATAATTCCAAAGTAATTCCCGCGAGACTTTTCGGTAAGAAACCGACCGGAGGCATTCTGGAAATATTGCTTTTAACCAGGAAAGAAACCCAAGACGATTCTCAAATATGGGAAGTTCTGGCAAGACCGGCCAAGAGACTGCACGAGAATGATGTTATCGCTATGGGCGATAACTGTGAGGCAAAGGTTTTAGCCCGCATATCAGATAAAAAATGGTTGTTGAAATTTTTTGCTCCTGATGGATTTGACGTTTATCTAAACAGGTTCGGCAGAGCCCCTTTGCCCCCTTACATAAAGCGCAATAGAAACTCCGGTCCTGATGTTATTGACCTGGAACGTTACCAGACAATTTACGCGAAGAATCCCGGTTCCATTGCGGCCCCTACTGCCGGATTGCATTTTTCAGACGATGTTATTCAAACATTGAAATCCAGAGGCATTCAAATTGCTCCGATAACCTTGCATGTAGGTTATGGAACCTTCCTCCCTATCGAAGCAGATGATGTTGAAAAACATGTTATGGAATCGGAATACTATGAAATAAGCGCAGACAGCAGCCAAATCATCAATAATGCCGGACGTCTCATTGCGGTGGGGACCACATCTACCCGCACACTAGAGAGCGCCGCTAATAATGATGGATATATTAATGCCCGATCCGGTTTTACCAGCCTTTTTATTTATCCCGGTTATAAATTTAAAAGAGTTAACGGACTTTTAACCAATTTTCATCTGCCGCAATCATCATTATTTTTACTTGTTTGCGCCTTTGCCGGAACAGATTTGATAAAAAAAACTTATTTGCATGCTGTGGAAAACCGTTATCTTTTTTATAGTTACGGCGACTGCATGCTGATTCTTTAACAAGTTAGAATTTTTTTTGCATTTTTAGCAGAAAATAATTTCGTTAACGCACTTATCCCATCTATCGGGGTCAGGACACATAAAAGATGACTTTTCAATTTGATCTGAAAAAACAGGATACTGACACTTCTGCAAGACTTGGAGAAATGATTACTCCTCATGGTATTGTGCATACACCCGCATTTATGCCCGTGGGAACACAGGGAACTGTCAAATCAATGCTGCCCGAAGAGATTAAAAATTGCGGCGCTGAAATTATTTTAGGCAACACTTATCATCTATATTTACGTCCCGGCCATGAAACTATCAAAAAACTGGGAGGTCTGCACCGGTTCATGAATTGGCCGGATCCGATTTTGACGGACAGCGGCGGTTTTCAAGTTTTCAGTCTCGGAGCTCTGCGCAAAATTACGCCTGATGGCGTTATGTTTCGTTCGCATATTGACGGCGCCAAACATTTTTTGACTCCTCAAAAAGCGATCGAAATCCAAGAGACGCTAGGCGCGGATATAATGATGTGCCTCGATGAGTGCACACCATACCCCGCCACATTATCCCAGGCAGAAGAATCTCTGAACCTGACAATAAAATGGGCACAGTTATGTAAAAAGGCTAAAAAAGATAATGATCAGGCGCTTTTCGGCATTATTCAGGGGGGCTCTTATTTGGATTTACGCAAACAGGCGGTGGAACAAATCACATCCCTTTGTTTTGACGGCTATGCGTTGGGCGGAGTCAGCGTAGGTGAACCTAAAGAAATAATGTATAAAATAACCGATTCCATAACGACTTTACTGCCTGCGGATAAACCTCGTTACCTTATGGGCGTTGGCAAACCGGAAGATATTGTTTTCGGAGTATCCTGTGGAATAGACATGTTTGACTGCGTTATTCCTACCAGATGCGCCCGTCATGGATTATTGTTTACAAATGCAGAAAATATTGTTATAAAAAACGCCCGTTGGCGGGAAGATAACAATCCTGTTGATGAAACGTGTGATTGTTACACCTGTAAAAATTATTCCCGGGCATATTTAAGACATCTTTATGTTGCCGGTGAGATACTGGCTATGGTATTGAATACTATTCATAATGTCCGTTACTATATGCGCCTGATGGAGCAAATTAGAACGGCATTAAAAGAAGGATCATTTTTAAAATTTGAAAAAGATTTTTTAAATAAAAAGATGAATTTATAAAAAATGCTGATAAAGAGCAAATTCAATACCATTTCTAAATCAAAGATGATATTGAAGCGTCAAAGCGCATTACATATATTAAGGAAGCAGGCCATCCCGCGAGGGAGTGCATAATAAGAAGAACTTTACATTGCCGGGAATTTTCGTCAATATGGCGAAATATTCTCTTAGAATCGGGATAAGGAGGAAGTTGAATTGATAACATTAGCATATGCTATGGGCGGCGCCCCGGGCGGCGGACAGGCCGGCGGAGATGGAGGATGGGGATTTATCATCACCATGGTGATCATTTTCGTTATTTTCTATTTTTTATTAATTCGCCCTCAACAAACAAAGCAGAAGGAACTCAAAGCACTGCTGGACAACCTCGCCTACGGCGATACAGTCATGACCACCGGCGGTATTTACGGCAAGATAACCGGTTTGGCCGATGCGGTCGTCACGCTGGAAATTGCCGATAAGGTAAGAATAAAAGTCGCGCGAAGCGCCATTGGCGCTGTCATCCAGAAGTCGGGCTCACCTGCTCCGGCCGCGACAACAAAGCCATAGTATAGAAAGGGGCAACTCATGTTCAAGTCTTTAAAAATCAGGATAGCTATCACCGTTATTGTGTGTCTTACTGCTATGTACTTTTTAATACCAACGTTTATTTCCAATATTCCATCCCCATGGAACCAATACCTGGCAAAAGAAAAAATTCATTTGGGCCTGGATTTGCAGGGAGGAATGCACCTCGTTCTGGAAATTGATACAGATAAAGCTCTGGAAGCCATGATGGAGCGAACCTCCAATGATTTAAAAGAATCATTAATGGATAACAAAGTGCGTTTCCGTAATTTAGGAAAAGCCAACGGCGCCACGATTTCATTGGAATTAACTGATTCTGCCGGGAAAACCGCTCTGGAAAATGTGCTGCGCGACAAGTATCCGGATTTGGAAATCGCAGATACCAACCCTCGCGAAAGCGGACAACTTGTCACTTTAAAAATCAATGA
>JBEKJX010000268.1:0-4276 GCA_050011015.1 Smithella sp. | reverse complement strand
TCATCTCCGTGGCTATGGCACGGGCGAGATTGGCAACTCTCTTTTGATGACCTGCCGTGTAAGGGTCTCTTGCTTCCGATGCCGTGCCCAATACTTGAATGGTTGTTTTTATGGATTGCCGCAAGTTTTCCAATGTCTCGTTAAGTTTCTTCTCGGCCTGCCTGCGCAGGGTGATATCCTGATAGATGACCTGAGACTGTTTCTGACCATTCCAGAAGATTTCCTTGCGCAGAACATGGAGATGGCGGATTTCGCCGTTCTTTCTCACAATGCTTATTTCATATTCAGACGGGCCAGGTTCACCCCGCAATCTTTTTTCTTTTCTTATCTGAAATTCAGCATAGCTCTTGCTGGTGTAGCGTTCCTTCAATTGTATTTTTTTCAGTTCTTCAATGCTATCATAGCCATACATGTCCAGAATTGCGCGGTTGGCATAAATGGTTTCGCCTTCTATTGTTGATATGCGTACCCCCAGCGGAGAATCATCAAGGGTGTGGCGGAAATTTTGTTCGCTTTTTCGCAGAGAATCCTCCATTTGTTTGCGCTCGGTGATGTCCCGACCTTCTCCCAGGAGAGACACAGGTCTGCCATTTTCGTCCCGGATGAAACTAAAAGAGCTTTCAATCCATATCGTCCGGCCGTCTTTACAGCGACATTCGAGTTCCAGTAAACGCTTTAATAAATAGGTCGGAGGAGCCGCCAGTCCCTTGGGCATTTCAGAGGCAAAAAACGCCATAACCCTCTGAAAAGATGATGGCGTGAGGAAGTTATCCAACGGGAGGGCAATAATCTCTTCCAGAGTGTATCCCCACAGCTTCTCCACGGACGGGCTGATGTATGTCCATTTTAGGTCTAGATCCATGAGCAACACCTGGTCTTTCATGTGATCCGCCAACAGGCGGTACTGGGCTTCGCTTCTTTTCAACGCTTCTTCCGCTTGCTTGCGCTCGGTAATGTCCATCATGATGGCTTCAAATCCGGCAGAAAAGTCTTGCGGATCAATGGGGCTGAAGTATAGCAACCCTTCAAAATCATCGCCGTTCTTGCGTTTGAGGTGCGCTTCAACAAATCCCTTGCCCTCCTGCAAAACCTGACCGTAAAGAATTTCACCCGCCCGTTCATATTCCTCCTCATCCCGGTAACCAATACGTACGGACTGCCCGATAAGTTCTTCAGGGGAATAGCCTATCGTCCTGCAAAGCGCTGGATTGACTTGCACGAATTTTCGGTCTACTGTCTTGAAAATTCCAACGGGACTCGCTTCAAACAGACTTCTAAACGCCAGTTCGCTCTTTCTTAACTCTTCCTGAATCCGCCTGCGTTCGGTGACGTTGTTTACAATTCCCTGAAATCCTACTGGCTTGCCTGTGGAATCTTTTCGTAGTGATATCGAACCTTCGATATATCTTTTAGTGCCATTTTTGCTCATAATCTGCGAATTGATTTCTTTGAGAGGTTTTCCCGTTTCGTAAACTTTATTCAATGTCTGAAATAATTTTCTATCGTTTTCTTCACCGACATAGCACCGGTAATTCGTTCCCATCAATTCTTCTCTGGAGTATCCGAGAACACGGCATACTGAATCGTTAAAAAAAGTGAAATTACCGGCAAGGTCCAATTCAAAACATCCATCGTTCATATTTTCCAGGATGTTCCGGTATCTTTCTTCGTTTCCGCTGTTTCGCTGCCCAGATGCACGCATTCTTAGAGTGCCGGAATTTTTTAATCCGGTTTTATTTTTATCCGTTTTTTCGATTTTAATTTTTTTGGACAAAGATTTCTTGGGGGGTGATGTTCTTTGATCTACAGATTTAACAACCATTTTACTTCCGAATAAATTTCTAATCCTGCTTTTCATAGCACAATATTCCTTTATGATCAATTAAAATGATTCCAATTTTCGCAGGAGCGCCAACGCGTCGGTAATGAATAGATAACTGAATAGTGTAAACATCAATATTACTTGAATAAATAGGAATCTGCCTGATAATTTTTAATATGTCATTGTTCTTTATGGTTACCTTTTTGATCGTCCCTTTCTCTTCCCTTGTTAAACCGAAGAGAAAGGGACTTTCGACAACACCCTTTGGCAGAGTTAGAAGGTGTTTAATATGCCGTGGTCCTTGTCATCCAAAGGTATCACCTTGCGGGGATCGGGATGAAGGCCGGAAATGGAATTGTTCCCTTTTTTATGTTGAGCCGGATTGTGCAGCAGATGTTTCGATTGGCTGCCGGTATGTAGGGCATGGGTAAATTCGTTGGAAACCGTCAATTTGAAACTGGCTACCATGCTGCGCATTTCTTCGGACTGTGAGGACATCTCCTCGGCCGCGCTGGCAGACTCCTCGGCATTGGCCGCGTTCTGTTGGGTTACCTGATTTAGCTGTTCCACAGCCTTGTTCACCTGGCTAAGTCCCTGATCCTGTTGATCTGAAGCTACGGCTATCTCTGCTACTACCTGACTGACCTTGTTGGTGCGCTCGCTGATCTCCTGGAAGTTCTTTAAGACCTCGGCGTTAATGGCTACTCCGTTCTCCGAGTTCTTCACCGCATCCTCAATTAAATTGGCTGTGTTCTTGGCCGCCTCCGCGCTCCGCATGGCCAGGTTCCTTACTTCTTCGGCCACTACCGCAAAACCTTTGCCTGCGTCCCCGGCACGTGCCGCTTCTACTGCGGCATTCAACGCCAAAAGATTGGTCTGGAACGCGATCTCGTCTATGGTCTTCACGATCTTGGCCGTCGAATCCGACGACGATTTGATCTGATTGATGGCCGATGACATCCGGCTCATGCTCTCCACACCCTTGTCGGCGCTGCTGCGGGCATGTTCCGCCACGCCCTTGGCCTCCCTGGCGTAGATCGCGTTTTGCTTGGTCATAGAAGACATTTCCTGCAGATTGCTGGATATCTCCTCCAGCGAACTGGCCTGCTCGCTTGCGCCCTGAGACAACGACTGACCACCGGTGCTTACCTGAACACTGGCCGAGGCTACCTGTTCAGCGCCGATCGCCACCTGCTGCAGGGCCTTATCCAGGTTCTCTACTGCAAGATTAAGGGATTCTTTGATCTTGGCGTGATCCCCTTTATAATCGCCCTTTACCCGGGCCGACAGGTCTTTGTTAGCTACTTTTTCCAAAACGGCAATGGCATCAAGGACCGGTTTAGACAAAGCATCCAGCGTGTTATTGACACCCTGAACAATTTCCTTATAGGATCCATCAAATGCTTTGGCATTGCCTCTGACTTCAAGTTTGCCATCAAGCGCGTTCTTCGTTAATATATCCATCTCCTTGATAAGATTTTTAACGGTCTCTATCATCAGTTTAAGGGCCGGTCCGATTTCATCCTTGCTGTCCATCGGAGGCAATTCTATAGCGACGTCGCCGGCTGATATCTTTATTAATGTGCCTACCACCACTTTCTGTAATTTGTCGGTAAACCTGTCCATGGCTTGAGCCAATATTCCGATTTCATCTTTCCGCTTCATTTCCAACCGGCTCGAAACGTGCCCCTGTTCCAGTTCCTCCATCATCCACACTCCTTTTTTCAAAGGTCCTGTGATGGATGTAGTCAGTATCAGCCCCAGCGCCAGAGCCATCATTACCGCGAATATGGCGGCAACAAGCACAGCGGTGGAAGCTGTAGAGGCCGCGGCGTTGTTCGCTTTGTTGGCTGCCTCGGCGTTCTTGCGGTTGAATCCATTGAGATCATGAATCGCCGTTATGGTTTTTTTCCGGGCATCTATCACATAGCTTCCATTAGCCAATAATCGGGCAATCTCATCATTTTTGCCGGCATCCGCATTACTCATCAGCTCTCGCATACCCCTTACCATCTCGGGCCAGGCAGCATCGAAATCGGAAATTATCTTCTTCTCCTCGGCCCCGATATCTCTACTTTTATAAGTCTGCATAGTATCGTTAATCGAACCAACCTGTTCGTTGATGCTCTGTGCTGTTGCACTTCTTTCTGCAGGAACTTCAATATAACGGTAGAGATCTGCTCGCATTTTTTCCAGGCTGGTGTTGATAGAACCCATTTCCTCGATGGCCGCTGTATTTTGTTTGTACATCACGTCGCTCCGGGTTGCTATTGCCTTGATATTAACGTAACCGATCATGGCTACTGCCGCCAGAATGACCACCACAGCCAAAAAGCTCCCGATCAGCTTGGTGCCCATTTTAATATTGTTAAACATGTTTCCCCTCCTTTAGTTATTGACTCTCTTGTTTATTTTAGCTTTTGCTTCTTTGGATTCGGCCTCTGTCTCTTTGAT
>JBEKJX010000267.1:0-4321 GCA_050011015.1 Smithella sp. | reverse complement strand
AAGATGCTGCATTCTTTGAAGCGCCAAAGGAAGCAAAGGGAGCACCCAAGGTTAAATTTTAGCCGCAAATTTAATTTTTATTTTTCAAACCATCCCTGAACATTATTCGTAAAAATGTTCAGGGCTGGTTCTTTTTATTATTGCAAAGCATCAGTCTGACTTCTTCGTTTTTAATAATAAAATTATCAGACCGGTTTTAGAATCGAACTGAACAGCAAACATTGCATTATTTGCCCGACGGGTTTGAAGCCCGCGGCCGGAACCAGCCGGCTTAACCGGTCAAAAGAGGGGAAGAATTTTTATTTAAGAATTACCTTTATGTGGTTTTCCTTTTTCTAACAATTTTTAATTGGGAAAGTAAATTCAAAAACGGATGTGAAAGATAAAATTGTTGCTTCCCTTAAGGGTAAGGTCGATATGGAAAATATCAGAGAGCTTGCCGGTTAAACAAAGCGATAATGGGCTGTTGAAAAATGCTCATCTGCTGCGTTGCGCTGCAAACCGCATCGCTCAACGTATACTCATATACGCCTCGCGATACGGTTCTTGCGCGCCTTGCATCTGAACATTTTTGAACAGTCCCGAAACATGGTTATTTTCAATAATTCTGGTGATGCCTGAATTTTAATTTTCTTGACACATAAGCCGCTTCTTCCCTATAATCAATACAAACCATTTCGCTTGTCATTGTCACTTGCAAGTGGCAATGACCGGCAGGATAAGGCTGCTAATTCATTATGCGCTTCCCTGCGGGATGCGCCTCCGGTCTTTTGCTAATTTTGTTGACAGCCTTGTTATCCTTTGGAAGCAAAACGGTATAACATTCTTATATAAAAATATTTTCCCCGCAGGAAACTGCTTTAATAGACTTGCATAAATTTTCATAAAATTGTCAAAGCACGGCTATATTTGATTCTCCGGGTGATAGAAGATGAAAAGTAAATGTCGTCAACAAAAAGACAAGAAGAATCCAAAATACAGCGAAAATATATGGGCGCGGGAAGTTTTCAGTAACGGCCGGCAGTCCCTGCATAGTATTATCGGAAGCTCTCCCATTCCCGCGTTTATCATCGGAAATGACCATTTGATTATCTACTGGAATAAGGCTCTGGAAGAACTCAGCGGAATCAAAGCCGAAGAGGTAATCGGCACCGGACAGCAATGGCGGGCATTTTATAAAACGGCAAGGCCCTGCATGGCGGACTTACTTGTCGATAAATTTCAGAAAGAAATCCCTCAATGGTATGCCGGTAAATTCATCAAATCGAAATTGATTGACGGCGCCTATGAGGCTACTGATTTTTTCCCGGAACTTGGTAAAAAGGGACGATGGCTGCGCTTTACCGCCGCCGTTATTCGAAATTCCAGAGACGCCATTGTCGGGGTTGTGGAAACGCTGGAAGATATCACCCTGGCGAAAAGAGCGGAAGAGGCGTTATTGAAAGCTCATGAAGAGCTGGAAATCAAAGTAAAGGAACGCACGCATAAACTGACGAAAGCCAACAAGGCCCTGAAAGAAACAACAGATCATTTATCCCTTATTCTGGAGTTCCTTCCGATTGTTTCCTATACTTGTAACGCCGATGAGAATCTGACAATTACTTTTGTCAGCAAACGCGTCAAGGAAATTACCGGATACACCCCTGCTCAATTTACAAGTAATCCCTCTTTCTGGCAGGATCATATCCATTCTGAAGACCGGCAGGATATTCTCAAAAAATTGAAATCGGCAAAGAATACAGGAACTCACCAGTTTGAGTATCGTTTTCAAACGGCCGATGGTTCTTATCGCTGGTTTTCCGATCATCGCCGTCTGATAAAATTGAGCAATCGTTCACGAGGTTACATGGTAGGAGCATGGCAGGATATCACTGAGGACAAAAAAATCCGTCAGGAAGGAGAACTCCGTCTGCAGCAAATGATTCAATCCCATAAATTAAAAGCCCTCGGTGAAGTTGTAACGGGAGTCGCTCACGAAATAAACAATCCGGTTAGTTTTATTGCCAACAACATTACCCTTCTGGAAGAAATGTGGTCTGCCGTTGAACCGATTCTCGCCAGTGATGGAGCATCCAATCCGGATTGGGGCGATAAGGGGATAGGTTATGTGGAAGTTTGTACAAATATGAAAGAAATTATTGAGGAGTTCAAAATAGCTTCTCAACGAATCAAGCGTGTCATCGCGGGCCTCAAAGAATTCGCCCGCACGGATGAAACAGAACAAAAGAAACCGGTTAAAATTGAGGAAGTCATTCATGGAGTCTTGATTATTGTAGGCGCTCAGGTCCGTAAGACTGTCTCCCGCATGGATCTTTACATCGACAGCAATCTGTCGCCTATTCAGGGACATTTTCAAAAAATAGAACAGGTCATTGCCAATTTGTTAATTAACGCGCATCAATCCATTCCGCCGGACAGAAAAGGAAGAATAATTATCACCGCCAGAAGTATTGAAAGATTAAACGCGATTCTGATCGAAATTGAAGATAACGGAATCGGTATGGAAAAAGAAGTGCTGGACCATGTCTTTGAACCTTTCTTTACGACTCGCCGGGATCTGGAAGGGACAGGCTTGGGACTTTCCATCTCTTATGGACTCATTAAAGAACATCGGGGAATAATAGGCGCTCTTTCCCGACCCGATATAGGAAGCCGGTTTTCCATCTACCTTCCCCTTGATGGCAAAACGCAAATAAATATTCGTCCGGCAATACTTTGCTGTGACAGCGATGCTTCTTATCTTGATGAAATCAAAATGAGCTTTGCCGATGTTATTGATTGGCGCTGCGATTTTGAAGATACTTGCGAAGATGTTATCGCGTATCTCGAAGCGTATCCTGAAGTGGACATTTTCATTTCGGAAATAAATCTGCCGGCAATAAACGGATGGGAATTGTTAAAAAAAATCAAGGAACGTTTTCCGCTTTTGTCGGTAATTCTTTACTCCGTTGATCCCCATGCCGGCAAACCGGAAGGAATAATGTCCGGCAAATACGATTATGTCCTTAAAAAACCTTTTAGCATGCTGAAATTACAAAATATAATTCGTGAAATAGGAAGGCAGAGATTATGAAAATCCTGATTGTCGATGATGAAGAAGTCGCTCTGAATTCGGTGAAACGTCTGCTGAAATGGCGGGGCATCAGGAACGTGGATATCTGTAATAACGGCAAGGATGCCATTACCAGAATCAGAGAAACGGATTTTGATATTGTGCTTTTGGATCTGCTCATGCCGGAAATTGACGGATTGCAGGTTCTGGAATCCACGAGACCTTACCGTCCTCATACGGAATTTATCATTCTAACGGCTATTGATGATATTCCCACTACGGTTAAGGCGATTCGTCTCGGCGCTTATGATTATCTGGTCAAACCGGTAGACAATGATCTTCTCTTTCTGGCCATTAAGCGGGCCTATGAACACAGAGGATTGCTCATAGGTTTATCAGCAACAGCAGGATACAGCAAAAGTAAAATTCCGAATGCTTTTGCCGAGATTATTACCCAATGTCCGCAGATGTGTTCCCTGCTATCCTACGCCCAGGTTATGGCCGGAGGCGGCAATCCAATTATGATTACCGGAGAATCGGGAACCGGGAAGGAACTGGTTGCCAAAGGTATTCATCAGGCGGGGCCTATGCCCCAGGGCCCTTTCATTGCGGTTAATGTCAGCGCGATTCCCGCAAGTATGTTTGAAAGCCAGTTTTTCGGTCACGCTAAAGGGGCGTTTACCGGCGCGGAAATGCCGCATCGTGGCTATTTCGAACAAGCGGACGGCGGGACCCTTTTCCTGGACGAAATCGGGGAATTGCCGGTTGGTCTGCAAACAAAACTGCTCCGTGTGCTGGAAGAAAAATCTTTCTATCCCCTGGGTTCATCAAAACCGATATGGGTGGACGTAAGAGTTATATCCGCTTCCAACAGAAACATTGAACAGGCCTGTCAGGAGGGCAATTTCAGACTGGATTTGCTTTACCGGTTGAAATCGGTCCATATACACCTGCCTCCCTTGCAGGAAAGATCAGGAGATATTCCATTGCTCTCGTCCCATTTCCTTCGCAAGTCATGCCATAATTATAAAAAAGAAATTATCGGTTTCAGCCCTGAAGCCATGAATTTATTAAACAGCAGACATTATCCGGGCAACGTACGGGAATTGGCTCAAATTATTGAGAACGCTGTTCTTCTGGCTGACTCCAATCTTATTTTACCTCGTCATCTGGGTATGGTGTCAACGAATCCATCTCCTTTCGCGCGCCAATTAAGCACATTGAAGGAAAACGATGACGCGCATCTGGTTTATGTTTTAACCAATGCCA
>JBEKJX010000266.1:0-4375 GCA_050011015.1 Smithella sp. | reverse complement strand
ACAGGAAATTATCCAATTATAAAAACAAAAGGACATAAAGGAAAATACAACACTCATCAGATAGAAGACTATCTAGGCAAGTTTGATACAATAGGTTACCTGATAAGCGAAAATTTAATTATTGGAGCTATGGCATATAATGAATTAGGATATGATGTTGAAAAAACGTGGTGCAACAAAGATGTGTACGACTATCTTATTAAAATAAGACAACAGAATAAACATTTAACTGGAGAACAAGCTTATTTTTATGGATTTGAAGAATTTGCTAAATATAGTTTTTCAAAAGACGAAATTAAATCTTGTTCAGAAATAGACGAAGAATAGATTTAACCGCGCTGGGAAGCCAATTTGCATCAGAGATTTATACTTCATTACAACACAAAATCGAATAACGTCGGGGAAAAATAGGGAAAAATAGAGGAAAAATAGGGACACTTCCCGTATTTCCTGGCGTGGTGTTACGGGTAGCGACAGAAAAACCGGGAAGTGTCCCTAATATTCTGGCGTCTGAAGTTTCATTCATTCAGGCCAGACCACGACGCTGTTCTCGATTGGAGATTATGATGCGAGATTTAGGCCGAATGGGAGAAGACGCTTTCTCTTATTTATGCAATACAACCGGTTTGATTGCAAATAAAGCTTTTGTAGATAAAACTGGTTGGGATTTTTTAGTAGAGTTTCCAGTAAGTCGTAATAACATGGTTCCATTAGACATGCAACAAAGCCCAATACAGTGTAAATTTCAAATTAAATCAACAGACACTAATGTAAGAAAAATATCAATATCATTATCGAACTTAGATAGATTAGTAAAGGACCCACTTCCAGCCATTTATTGTTTGTTTGATTTTAATGGTAAAAATGAAGTTCAGCAAATTTATTGTCTCCATATAGATGATAATATCATGGAGAAAACACTTAAAGAACTAAGGAAAATCGGAATTGATGCTGATGCCAAATTAAATAAAAAAACTATTAATATACATTTTGAGGAGAAGCACAAACTAATTGAACCAACTGGAGAACAGCTTGTTAAGGTAATTAATTCATTTATAGGTAATGATTTTGCAAAATATATCGATACAAAAAAAGAAAAATTAATAAAACTTGGGTTTGGAGCAAAACCTTATGGGCTGCGGTTTAGTCTGAATTCAAAAGAAGATGTAGTAAATATAGTTGATGCATATCTTGGTATTGATTGCAAAATTAATGTATCCAATGCAGAAGGTTTCACAGTGAGATTTGGCATAGAGATGCCAGATTCAAAAGTTAGTGCGAAAAAAGCGGAATTAAAAATTAGTCCTCAACCTATTAAAAATGGACTTCTAAGATTTCGCGAGTCTAAATTCTCGCCACCAATGGATTTCATATGCGATATATATATTCCTCCGTTTCGTATAAAAAAACATGAAAAAATAAGGCTGGTCACTACTTTTTTTGAAATTATTATAGATTCAAATCGTAAACAGATTCATCTAACCCATCTTTCAAATCCTGATTTAGCAGGGAAACCTCATCAAATTAGAAATTGGCTAAAACTATCAAATTTACTAAAACTTAAAGACATTACAATGACTATTCAGATGTTAGGAATTCCAGAACTAGAATTAGGCTTATTAGCTAATAATAATTGTCCAGACAATTCAGAACCTCTAATTTTAGTTGAAGCTTTAATAGATGTATATAATTATTTTGAAATTAATATTGATAGTCTCATAAAACTATCTGATATAGATTTAAACACAAAAGAAATTATCCAAATGTCATCAATAATAAAAAACGACAGTCACAATATAACTCTGAGCTTCAGCCATGATTCATTTACCTATAGAGAAGATGCTTTATTGGCTTGCATATTGCGGATAGATGTGTGTCTATTAAATTATCACCTTACTTTGATTGTAAGCATAGTAGATAAAGTACATAAAATTGGAGATACGAAATATCAAGTAAATAGTGATAAATTAACAATTCATAAATCATTTAATGGTTTAGAGGATTTCCCAACTGATAAGGATTTGGAAGATTACTTCATTGAATTGGCTGAAGATTATCAGAATAATGGCACACAAGTTATTTTTTTACTGGAACAACCAAAAGTTACGGCCCCCTTAAATAACAAGAAAATTACCAGACACACCCGACACGTGGGCCGCGAAGGAGAATAGCCACCCAGACCAAACCTCTTAAGATAGGGGGGGCAGGCGGGTCAGGCCTGAAAGAATGAAAGATGGGAGTGGAATTGTGACAGGCGGGAATGAGTTAAAGATTCGACGTCTGAAGGTCAGTCCCCATGATCTTTCTGATACCAGCATATTTGGGCGCTTTATTTGCTTTATTTTGCAGGTTTTCTATCTTTATCGCTAAACTAACGGTTTGCATCAGTAAATAGGGATAACTATGAAACTTCATCAGTGGATATCATTTCTTTTAGTTTGTGCTGCCGTTATTGTGCACGGGTTTTTCCCAAATTTATTTACATTAGACGCGACTTCTGCTGCCCTATTGCTTTTACTAGCCATCCCGTTGATTGCGCCATTTCTGAAACAAGCCAAAATATTGGGTGCTGAACTGGTTTTCAGTGATGAAATACGCAAGGTCGAACATCTTGTTGAGCAGTCGGAGGCAGAAGCACGTGAAAAAGTGATTGAAGGCGAAGAAGCTCCAAATGATTTTGAGGATTTTTCAACCAGCGTTGCACGTGAAATGCTGGAGGTTGATCCAAACCTTGCACTGGCAGCGATACGAATCGAAATAGAGCGTGTTCTCTCAGCTGCAACGGAAGTCCTTCTAAAGCCAAGCAATCTTCGAAGAAGAGGTATAAGGACTTATTCCGAGTTGCTTGAGAACGAAGGATTTATTACTGAATCACAACGTGAAGCGCTTCTCCAAATCTCTAACATTTGCAATGGTGCCATTCACGGTGCGCCTGTTTCTGTTTTTGAGGCAGAAGAGGTAATTGAACTAACGGAAAGGCTTAATAACAGTTTCCCCATTGGATATTCAATTCGAGTATATCCAAACTACTGTTTTCAAGACCAAGGTCTTTCCTGCGAGTATGAGCATTGTATTGAACATTTTCCTATCCAAGAAGAGAATGGTGGAGGTTCCTGCCCACTTTTTGGTCACGATTGTCCAGGGGGAGCGGCCCAAGTTGCATTTTGTAAAAATCAAAGAGGGCTTTAACTTGGGGGGGCAGGCGGGTCAAGTCTGAAAGAATGAAAGATGGGAGTGGAATTGGGGCAGGAAGGAATGAGTGAAAGATTCGGCGTCTGATGTTTCATTCTTTCAGGACAGACCTCGGCGTTGTACAATAATAGAAAGGAACCGCGTATGCAAACCTCACAAACCCGAATTGCCCTGGTCACTGGCGCAAACAAGGGAATCGGATTCGAGATAGCACGAACTCTGGCGCAGTCTGGGCTGTGCGTCTTACTCGGAGCCCGCAATGCGAGTTTGGGCGAGTCGGCTGCGACCCGCCTTCGAGAACAGAAGCTCGATGTAAAATTCGTCGAGATCGATCTCGTGCGGCCGGAATCTATTCAAGCCGCTGCATCCCTGATCCATAACGATTTCCAACGGCTGGACGTGCTGGTCAACAACGCCGGTATCAGCGACCCCGGCGATGGGCAACCGAGCAAAGCCGATATTGTCGCTGTCCGCCGGGTGTTGGACACTAACTTTTTTGGGACGTTCATGGTGACGCAGGCGATGCTGCCGCTGCTGCGCAAGTCGGCCTCCGGACGTATTGTCAACGTTTCGAGCGGGTTGGGCTCTCTTACATTGAATGGAGATCCCGACTGGGAGTTTGCGCAGGTCAAAAGGATGGGCTACAACACCTCCAAAGCGGCGATGAACATGCTCACCGTGCAACTCGCCTACGAGTTGCGCGAGACGTCCATCAAGGTAAACTCCGCCGATCCGGGTTTTACCGCGACCGACCTCAATGGGCATAGAGGATACCAGACCGTCGAGCAGGGGGCCGCAGAGGCTATCCGCCTAGCATTGCTGCCGGATGACGGACCAACCGGCGGATTCTTCAACTCGGCCGGACCGGAGCCTTGGTAGTGCATGATATTGGGAGGGCCGGCAGGTCGGACTCCGGCTCTTTGTAGTTCAACAAACAAAATAAACCAAACCAGATATTCGCCAAAGAAAAAGGCTTCGCGGGAAAACCCGCAAAGCCTTATCAATTTTTATGGTGCCGAAGGTCGGAATCGAACCGACATGGGGTTGCCCCCGCTGGATTTTGAGTCCAGTGCGTCTACCAATTTCACCACTCCGGCATTCCCGGCACTATACTGTAACCTTCCGCAACTCGTCAAGGCCAAATAGCCTAATACCGATCCCAAATCAAGGCGCTATCCATAGT
>JBEKJX010000265.1:0-4384 GCA_050011015.1 Smithella sp. | reverse complement strand
TTGCAAACGAAGCTGAACGCGGACAATCTCGATCTTGAAATCCTGCCCGGCCGTGAATATTTCCTTGATGAATTTCTGAGCGAATATCTTAAAGATCCTCTTCCTCTGGGCAAAACAAAATATATCATGATAGAAATACCCAACGACGCGCCTGCGGAATACATCAAAGAAACCTGTTTCCGTATAAAGTGCGGAGGTTCCATCCCCATGATTGCCCATCCGGAGCGGTGCAATCTTTTTGCCATGCCTCAAAAAGACACATCATCCGGATTCCATTTCACCAGCGAGCGCAACAAAATTACAGACCTAAAACCGAAAGAACCAGCGCTCTTGGATTATCTGAAAGATATCGGCTGCGCCTTTCAGGGGAACTTCGGCAGTTTTGATGGCTGGTACGGCCCGGAAGTCCAGCAAACAGCGATCTATCTCAGGAAAAAAGATGTTTATACGCATTTCGGCACCGACGTACATTCCATGCGCGGAATTAACCGTTTGAATCTGTTTTTCTCCGGCTGTTGTGTCACAAAGTGACATTAGGTAAATTGTCATTCCGAATCCGCGGCAGGCGTGTAAAGTTCAAAGTTCTATGTTCAATGTTCTACGTTGAAAAGGCATGTGAAGGGTGAAGGTCTTAAAGATTTCCCGCTTCGCCCGAAATGACAAGCTGATTTTCGCTATTATCCATTCACTATAAACTATAAACAATTCGCTGGTTTTCAAACTTAGAACATTGAAACTAAAATACCTATGAGGATAATAAACTTTAAAGCGTCTTTGGTGGGTATAATTGTGAGATAATTAATAATTGATGAAATCAAGCTTTCTTAAGATTGACTGAGAAACAAAGGCATACGCCTTGTGATCTTTGAAATTCTATGCCGTATCATTGTCCTAAATAGAGAAAATATAATGAATACTTATTCTAAAAAGCTAATACATTTGGTAGCTGCAGCAAGACCAAATTTTATGAAAATTGCGCCCCTTTACCATGCGCTTGTAAAAGACACATGGGCAAGCCCGGCAATTATTCATACAGGCCAACATTACGATCTCAATATGTCGGATGCTTTCTTTCATGATCTAGATCTACCGAAGCCACATATTTATCTTAACGTGGGAAGTGGAACACATGCGGAACAAACCGGAAAAGTAATGATGGCTTATGAGAAAATACTTTTAGACGTTCGCCCTGATCTTGTAGTCGTCGCAGGTGATGTTAATTCGACTATGGCGGCAACAATTGCAGCCATAAAACTAGGAATTAAAGTAGCGCATCTTGAGGCAGGTCTTCGTTCCTTTGACCGGACAATGCCTGAAGAGATCAATCGTATTCTCACAGATGCTATAGCTGATTTGCTTTGGACACCATCACCTGATGCAGATGAAAATCTGCTTCGGGAGGGCATAGCGCAATCAAAGATACAAATGGTAGGAAATATTATGATTGATTCCCTTGAAATGCTGAGATCATCAATCGAGAAGGAACCCATATATTCTAAATTTGGTCTTAATCAACATTCTTACGGAATTGTTACCTTGCATCGTCCCGCGAATGTTGATTCACCTGAAATATTAGAAAAGCTGTGTCGTTCATTATCAAATATTGCTGAAAAAATACCCATCGTTTTTCCAATACATCCCAGGACAATGAAAAATTTGCAGAATTATGGACTCATAAATATTTTGAAAGAAGAGCCTAATCTTCATCTGACGGAACCCATGAATTATATATCTTTCATGAATCTTATCTTCAACTGCGCATTCGCAATAACCGATTCAGGAGGGATTCAAGAAGAAACTACATATCTGGGAATTCCTTGCTTGACAATTCGCCCTAATACGGAACGGCCTATCACGATTACGCAAGGAACAAATAGACTGTGCAAAATAGATGAAATCCAATATTTAGTGAATAGTATTCTTGAAAAAAATCCCCCTAAAAAAAATGCGCCACTTTTTTGGGATGGAAAAACAGCAGACAGGGTTGTATCTTCAATTAAGCAATATCTGTTTTCATAAAAGATTGCGAACTCTTGAATATCCATATAATCATAGTTAACAAGAACTGAAAATATGAGTAATGCTTTACTTTAATAATATAAAAAAATACTTGCTTTCGCCGTCTAACAGTTAAGGCATATTTTTTCAGTTAAAAATATTTTATTAGGATTTTAACAATGAAAATACTGGTACTTGGTGGAAATGGATTTATTGGTTCTCATCTGGTTGATCGCCTTTTACGAGACAATCATGACGTTTTGAAAAAGTTTGATGTCCTGAATATCTATCTGGATAATAGTCGTGCGCGGACTGAACTGTCATGGAGACCTAAAACGGATCTTCATCAAGGTCTTTCAAAAACCTGGGAATTTATAAAAAAGATAAAAGCAGAAGTATAAATAACAGCTTGTATTTATAATAATCAGTCTATTTAATATTGAACTTATAACATTTATCATATTCATCCATGCTTTTTAATTCCTTTCCATATATCTTTTTATTCCTACCTGTTTCTGTAATTGTTTATTTTTCGCTGAATAAGTTTAGTGAAAAAGCAGGCAGGTACTGGCTTGTCATTATCTCGCTGATATTTTACAGTTTCGGCACTTTAAGCTATCTGCCGCTTCTGCTTTTATCTATCGTCATAAACTATGCTGTCGGCCTTGCCATCCGACAAAATAGTTTTAGCAAAAATATAATCAAATCAAATGATAAATTATTTCTGACTATCGGCATTATCTTCAATGTCGGTTTGCTCGCTTTCTTCAAATATTCTGACTTTTTCATTACTAATATTAATCAAGCAATAAATCTTAATTTAAAATTCTTACACCTGGCCATTCCACTAGCCATTAGCTTCTACACTTTCCAGCAAATTGCTTACCTTGTTGATACATACCGGAAAGAAATCAAGGACATAAATTTCCTTGACTATTGCATTTTTGTCACCTTCTTCCCTCGGCTCCTGATGGGACCGATTACCCGGTACAATGAAGTCATTCCTCAATTGCAACTTACAGATCAAAAGAGAGTAGATTATGGCAATATGTCGATCGGTCTCTATCTGTTCTTTATTGGGCTATGCAAACGAGTCGTGATTGCCGATACATTCGGAATATATGCGGACATAGGATATACATCCACGCAATCGCTTTCCATGATCGAGGCATGGATTACATCGTTCAGCTACACTTTCCAGATATATTTTGATTTCAGCGGGTATACGGATATGGCCATCGGAACAGCTTATTTCTTCAATATTAAATTGCCCTTTAATTTCAATTCCCCATATTTGTCAGTTAATATCCAGGATTTCTGGCGGCGCTGGCATATAACACTCAGTCGTTTCTTGCGGGACTATATCTATATTCCCTTGGGCGGGAACAGGAAAGGTGAGTATTTTACTTACATTAACATTATGATCACATTTCTGATCGGCGGGTTCTGGCATGGCGCCGGCTGGACATTTATAATCTGGGGAGCAATTCACGGCACTGCTTTATGTTTACAAAGGATGTGGCAAAAATTCAAAATTAAAATGCCAAAGTTTCTGGCTATCTTCATTACTTTTAATGTTGTTAATGTCGCATGGATCTTTTTCAGAGCAAAAAGTCTTAGTGATGCAATAAACGTAATTCTTGCCATGTCGGGATTTAACGCGTTGCGAAGTTTTCTTGTTTTTGAAGGGCATAATCTTGGCAGGCAGGAAGGAGCCATTGCGTTATTAATAATTTCCATTTCATTATTAATAATTTTCTTTTTTAAGAACTCAAATACAATACCTTATGTATTTAGGCCATCTTATAAAAAGGTTGCGACAGTGGTTCTGATTATTATTTTAGGTTTGCTTTTTCTGAATTCTTCTATACCTAAGGAGTTCATTTACAATGACTTCTAAAAGTTTTTTCCTCAAAACAATATTGTTATCTTTAACAATAATATCGGGTATCATGCTTTTTAATTTATATATGAATGAATATGGACTTTTTGGCGATGTAAGGGGAAAGTCAAAAATATTCTGCAACAACGAAAGAACCTCAAAATATCTTTTATCCTATAAATACATTCCCACAAACTTTGAAGGTATCCTGATTGGCCCTTCTCTATCTGATAATCTTAACACAAAGGACATTTCAGGTTTCAAAATTTACAATACATCTATTTCCGGTGGAAACATCAGCGAATTAAAGCTTATTGCTGAAAATGTCATACAGAAAGGAAATCTGAAATTCATAATTATTTGCCTTAATTATTATATAACCAAAGACCATGGATGCAAAACATCACACATGAACCCCCAGGAATATTGGGGATCTTTGGGATCGAAAGAAACCATCAAACTTTATATTGAACGAATCCTCATTAAATTGGGCATAAGATATAA